>DATKKJ010000196.1 GCA_035543055.1 Terriglobales bacterium
GGTGCGGGTGCGCAAGACGTTCTACGACCTGCTGCGCAATGCCGACGAGCTGCGCATCCACGATGAGCAACTGCTGCTGACGCGGCAGGGGCTGGACTCGGCGCGGATCAAGTACACGGTGGGGCGGGTGCCGCAGCAGGACGTGCTCAAAGCGCAGATCGCCATTACCCGCCTGGAAGAGCACCTGATCATGCTGGAGGAGCAAGGCGAGATGGCGCGGGCGTCGCTGAACACGCTGATGGGGCGCGATCCGGCGTCGCCGCTGGAAATTGCCGGGCGGTACCCCACGGTGGCCGAGATCCCGTCGCTGGCGAAGCTGGAGCAGTTGGCGGTGGAGAACCGGCCGGAGCTGCGCGCGTACGCCGCGCAGCAGAAGGTGGCGGAGGCGCGCGCCAACCTGGCGGGCAAGACCTACACGCCGGATTACACCGTGGGGCTGGGATACATGCTGATGCCCGAGGGCTCGGTGACCCGGAACAACTACATGGCGGAGTTCACGGTGAATCTGCCGTGGCTGAACCGGCGCAAGCACGAGGCGGAGATCGGCGAGGCCAAGGCCATGACGGAAACGGCGCGCGCGGAGTACGAGATGCGGCGCGTCGCGGTCTCGCTGGAGATACAGGAGGCGCTCATCAAGGTGCGTTCGGCGCAGCGAACGCTGGAGCTGTACCGCGACACGCTGCGGCCGCAGGCGGAGGCCACGTTCCGCGCCGCGGCGGCGGCGTATCAGCACGACCGCACCGACTTCCTCAACCTGGTGGACAGCCAGAACATGATGCTCGACGTGCAGTCGTCGTACTACCGGACGGCGGCGGAGCTGGATTCACGGATCGCGGTACTGGAGCGCGCGATCGGAACGGCGCTGCCGGGGCGGCAGAGCGCAGGAAATGGAGTGCAGCAATGACTACGAGAGAGAAGAAGTTCCTATTCGGCGGGATAGGGGCGGGGGTGCTGGGAGCGGTGCTGGTGCTGGGAGCATTTGTTATCCCACCCAAACCAAATGCGGGAGACCTTGGGCTGAAGCCCGAGGCTACCGGTGGGGCACCCGCGGCCGACGGGCAACATGAGCACGGCGCCGTCTCACCCAAGCCAGGCGCGGGCCTGGGTGGGGCACCCGCATCCGAAACCGTGGGAGCGGTGCAATTGTCGCCGGACGAGTTGAATGCGGCCGGAGTGCAGCTGGCTGAGGTCGGGAAACAGAAAATCCGGACCGATGTGGATGCATTCGGGCGGGTGGAGCAACCGGAGGCGCAGCTCTCCGTCATCCCGGCGAGGATCGCGGGACGCATTGACAGGCTCTTCGTGCAGTACACGGGAGAAAAGGTGCGGCGCGGGCAGGCGGTGGCGGAGGTGTACAGCCCCGAGGTGGCAACGGCGCTGGAGGAGTACCGGCTGGCGCAGCAGAGCCGGGCGCAACTGGCAAACGCGCGGCCCGAGGCGGTGGCGCAGGCGAATCAACTGGTGGAGGCAAGCCGGCAACGGCTGGAGCTGTGGGGTATCGCGGAGAAACAGATCGACTCGCCGAGAAGCACGCACGTCACCATCTACTCGCCGAGCGGGGGGACGGTGGTGGAGCGCAAGGTGGCGGGCGGGCAGTACGTGAATGCCGGGGAGACGCTGTTCACGCTGGCCGACCTGAGCACGGTGTGGGTGAAGGCCGAGGTGTACGAGTCGCAGCTGCCGCAGATCCAGGCCGGGCAGGCGGTGGAGCTGCGCTCCGATTCCCTGCCCAATCAGGTGATCCACGGCAAGGTGGAATTCGTCGAGCCCAGCGCCGACCTGCAGACCCGCACGATCCCGGTGCACGTGCACGTGCCGAATCCGGGGATGAAGCTGGTGCCCGGCATGTACGTGCGGGCGCTGTTCACGTCGGTGGGGGCGAAGGAGCAGGTGGTGGTGCCGCGCTCGGCGGTGCTGGATACCGGCACGCGCCGGCTGGTGTACGTCGCCACCGGCGGGGGAGCGTTTGAGGCGCGCGACGTCGAGATTGGCGCCGCCGCGGGCGAGGTGTACCCGGTGCTGCGCGGATTGCAGCCGGGAGAGAAGGTCGTCACCAACGGCAACTTCCTGATCGATTCGCAGACCCGGCTCAGCGGCGGCATGAGTGGACTGTTCGGAGGCTCCAAGGAGTTCCAGAAGGAGGCAGGAGGCGGGAAGCAGGAGGCAGGAGGCGGGAGGCAGGAGGCAGGAGGCGGGAGGCAGGCGGCAGCACAGAGCGCGAAGATCAGCTTCACCGTGGATCCCAACCCGCCGAAAGGGGCGCAGGAGGCCAGCTTCAGCGTCACGCTGACCGACGCCGCCGGCAAACCAATCCCCGACGCGAAGGTGAAGGTCACGCTGGTGATGCCGGCGATGCCCTCCATGAACATGCCAGAGATGCGCAGCTCGTTCGAGCTGCCCTGGATGGCGGCGCACGGAATGTACATGGGTCCCGGAAACGTGCCGATGGCGGGGCCGTGGAACGTGACGGTGGAAGCGAGCAGGGACGGGCAGGCGATCGCGAGCTATCGCACGCGCCTGACCGCGAGGTGAGGGCGCCATGATCAACCGCATCATTGAATTCTCGATGAAGAACCGGGCGCTGGTCGTGGGGGTGTACGCGCTGCTGGCGGTCGCCGGGTACTGGGCGCTGTTGCGCACGCCCATCGACGCCATCCCCGACCTGAGCGAGAACCAGGTGATCGTCTTCACCGACTGGCCGGGCCGCAGCCCGCAGGAGGTCGAAGACCAGATCACCTACCCGCTGACGGTGAACCTGCAAGGTTTGGCGGGCGTTCGGACGGTGCGCTCGGCGTCGGCGTTCGGCTTCTCGATGATCAACGTGATCTTCGAGGACAGCGTGGACGTCTACTTCGCGCGTACCCGGGTGCTGGAGCGGCTGAACCTGGCGGGCAGCTTCCTGCCCGCGGGAGTCACGCCGATGATGGGGCCGGACGCGACCGGCGTCGGGCAGGTGTTCTGGTACAGCATCGAGGGGCCGTACGACAGCGGTACGCTGCACTCCATCCAGGACTGGTTCGTGAAGTACCAGCTCAACGCGGTCCCCGGAGTAGCGGAGGTGGCCAGCGTCGGCGGGTTCATCCGCCAGTACCAGGTGGACCTGGACCCGATGAAGATGCGCGCCTACAAGATCCCGCTGCGCGACGTGCTGATGGCGGTGCAGCGCAGCAACAACAACGTCGGCGCCAAGGTGGTGGAGGTCAGCGACAGCGAGTACATGGTGCGCGGGCTGGGGCTGATCAACAACCTGGCTGACATCGAGAACATCGTGGTCAACGCCGCGGGGGGCACGCCGGTATACCTGCGCAACATCGCGCGGGTGCAGCTGGGACCAGAGTTCCGGCGGGGCGTGCTCGACAAGAACGGCCAGGAGGCGGTAGGCGGCGTGGTGGTGACGCGCTACGGCACCAACGCGCAGCGGGTGATCCAGGCAGTGAAGGACAAGATCGTCGAGCTGGAGCCGGGGCTGCCCAAGGGCGTGCGCATCGTGCCCTTCTACGACCGGAGCATCCTGATCAACCACGCAGTGGACACGCTGCGGCAGGCGCTGATCGAGGAGATCGTGCTAGTCACGCTGGCGCACATTATCTTCCTGTGGCACTTCCGCAGCATCCTGGTGGTGACCCTGCCGCTGCCGCTGGCGGTGCTGATGTCGTTCCTGTTCATGCGCGGGGCCGGCATCTCCTCGAACATCATGTCGCTGGGCGGGATCGCGATCGCCATCGGCGTGCTGGTGGACGCCGGCATCGTGATGACGGAAAACGTGATCCGGCAGGCGGAAAAGTACGAGGAAGAGCACGGAAATTACCGCGAGCACATCTGGGAGATCACGCTGAACGCGGCCAAGCTGGTGGGGCGTCCCATTTTCTTCGCCATGGTGATCATCATCCTGGCGTTCGTGCCGGTGTTCGCGCTGACCGGGATGGAAGGCAAGATGTTCCACCCGCTGGCCTTCACCAAGACCTTCGCCATGCTGGGCTCCACCCTGCTGGCGGTGACCCTGGTGCCGGTGCTGTGCACCTTCCTGATCCGCGGCAAGCTGCACAAGGAAGACGACAACCCGATCATGCGCGGGCTGCGCGCGGTCTATCAGCCGGTGCTGGGGTGGGCGCTGCGGCATCGGGTGGCGACCATCGGGATCGCAGCGGCGCTGTTCGCCGCGGCGATCTACACGGCGACCACCATCGGGTCGGAGTTCATGCCGCCGCTGGACGAAGAGACGGCGCTGTTCATGCCCATCACCGACCCGCGCATCTCGCTGACCAAGGCGACGGAGATCATGCGGCAGCAGGACAAGATCATCGCCGCCGATCCCGCGGTGGAGATGGTGGTGGGAAAGATCGGCCGCGCCGAATCCGCGACTGATCCCGCGCCCATCAACATGGCCGAGACCATCGTCACCTTCAAGCCCAAGGAGAGGTGGCCGACGGGCACGACCAAGGACCAGATCCTGCAGCGTCTGGACGAGAAGCTGCGCATCCCGGGCGTGACCAACATCTGGACGCAGCCCATCCGCAACCGCATCGACATGCTCTCCACCGGCATCCGCACCCAGGTCGGGGTGAAGGTGTTCGGGCCGGACCTGCGGATGATCGAGCAGAAATCGCAGGAGATCGAGCGCGTGCTGCGGGGAGTGCCCGGCGCGGTGGACCTCTATGCCGAGCAAATCACCGGCGCGCCCTACCTGGAGATCAAGATCGACCGGCCGAAGGCGGCGCGGTACGGCATCAACGTGCAGGACGCCGAAGACGTGATCGAGACGGCGATCGGGGGCAAGAACCTGACCACCACCATCGAGGGCCGGCAGCGCTTCCCGGTGCGCGTGCGCTACGCGCGCGATTTCCGCCAGGACATCGAGGAGTTGCGCCAGGTGCTGGTGGCGGGCAGCAACGGCGTCCAGGTGCCGCTGCAGCAGATCGCGGAGATCAAGATGGTGATGGGGCCTTCGATGATCAGCAGCGAGAACGGCCTGTTGCGCGGGACGGTGCTGCTGAACGTCCGCGGCCGCGACGTGGGCGGTTTCGTGGCAGAGGCGAAGGACGTAGTCGGCAGACAGGTGCAGATGCCGCCCGGCTATTACCTGGACTGGAGCGGGCAGTTCGAGAACCAGATCCGGGCCAAGCGACGGCTGGAGATCGTGATCCCCATGGTGGTCGCCATCATCTTCGTGCTGCTGTGGCGGACGTACCACTCCGCCAAGGAGGCCGCGCACGTGCTGCTGGCGGTGCCGTTCGCGCTGACCGGTGGCGTCTTCCTGGTCAAGGCGCTGGGCTACAACTTCTCGGTGGCAGTGTGGGTGGGATTCATCGCGCTGTTCGGGACCGCGGTGCAGACCGGCGTGGTGATGGTCATCTACCTGGAAGAGGCGGTGGCCAAGCGGGTCGCCGCCGAGGGCAAACTGACGCGCGAAGGCCTGCACGCCGCGGTGATGGAAGGAGCGCTGCTGCGCCTGCGGCCGAAGGTGATGACGGTGGCCACGGTGGTGGCGGGCCTTCTCCCCCTGCTGTGGTCCACGCGCACGGGCGCCGAGGTGATGAAGCCGCTGGCCGCGCCGGTGCTGGGCGGGATGGTCAGTTCCCTGCTGCACGTGCTGATCGTCACGCCGGTGATCTTCACCTGGCTGCGGGAGCGGGAACTGAGCAAGGCCGCCGCGCTGGCGCCGGCCCTGTCTCGCGAATCCGCACAGTGAGCGCCGGCGGTGGTCAGGAACCCGTGACTAACGCTACCGCATCCTTGCGCAGTGCGGCTGCAAAGGCGCAAGATGGCGGCGCTCAAAGGTCCCTGGGTTGTAGCTAGAGGGAGGAACGTGATGAAAAAGATCTGGATGTTGATGGCGGCGTGCCTGTTCCTCGCATGGACACTGCCTGGCCTGGCGGATGACAAGCAGAAGGACGAAGAGACGTTCAAGAACGCGACCGCAGTGCTGGACGGGATGCTGACGGAAAAGACCGTCCCGGCGGAGGTCCTGGGCAAAGCGGATTGCGTGATCGTGCTGCCCAACGTGAAGAAGGCAGGCTTCGTGGTCGGAGGCAGCGGGGGACGCGGCGCCATGACCTGCCGAACCGGCCATGCGTTCGACGGCAAGTGGTCGGCGCCGGCCATGTACAAGGTCGGCGGGGTGAGCGTAGGACTGCAGATCGGCGGATCGTCCACCGATTACGTGGTGCTGGTCATGTCGCAAAAGGGCGTGGACGCGGTCATGAAGGGCAAGATGAAGATGGGCACGGATGCGAGCGTGGCCGCCGGTCCGACAGGAGCGACCTCGGCCTCAACGGCCGATATGTATACCTACGGAAGAGCGAAGGGTGCGTTCGCCGGAGTGTCGCTGGGCGGCGCTTCGCTGGAAGCCGACAACGACGCCAACAAGCGGCTCTACGGGAAAGCGGTCGAGGCGCAGGAACTCGTGATCAAGAACAGCCTGCCGACGCCGGATGTCGGCAAGGCGCTCATCGGCCTGCTCGATACCAAGGCGGGAAAGCGGACGAAGTAGCCCAAAGTACATAGCGCGTAGTACATAGCGAACAAAAGAGGCCGTGGCGGCATGCACGGCCTCTGGGTTGGTACGGGTTGCTTCTAGGCGCGGCGAGGCACGGGCTGGCGGGCCTCGTCGAGCAGGATCTGGGTCATGTTGCTGC
>DATKKJ010000197.1 GCA_035543055.1 Terriglobales bacterium
GCTCCGTCCTCGGCCAGATCGGCTACATGGCGCACGCCCCGCTGCTCTACGACGAGATGACCGGTCTGGAGAACCTGCGCTACTTCGCGGGGCTGTATGGAGCTGTGGACGAGGACCGCCTGCGGGAAGCCATCCGTACCGTCGGCCTCGACCCGGATCTCGACCGCTACGTCGGACAATACTCGCAAGGCATGCGCCAGCGCCTCTCGCTGGCTCGCGCCACGCTGAACGATCCAAAGCTGCTGCTGCTCGACGAGCCGTTCTCCAACCTCGATCCGCAGTCGTCGCAGGCGATGTCGCGCCTGCTGGGCGCGATGCGCGACGGCGGCAAGACCGTCCTGGTCGTCACTCATCAGGTCGCCCACGTCGCGGAGATCGCCGACGAATCGATCTGGATGTCGGCGGGCAAGGTCGCAGACCACCAGCCCGGGATCGCCGCCGTCCACATTTCCGGTAGAGACGCCCGTCAGGGCGTCTCAGTGGAGTCCGGCACATGAACACCGCCTCCGTCCTGCGCGCCACCCTCACCAAAGACCTCCGCCTGGAGTGGCGCTCCAAGGACGCCATCAACTCCATGCTGTTCTTCGCCCTGCTGGTAGTGGTGATCTTCAGCTTCGCCTTCGAGCCGACCGCCGAGGAGGCGCAGCGCATCACCGGCGGGCTGATGTGGGTGGCGTTCCTCTTTGCCGCAGTGGTTGCGCTCAACCAGACCTGGGCGCGCGAACTGCGCAACCAGGTGCTCGACGCCTACCGCGTCTCGCCCGCGCCCGGCGCTTCGCTGTTCCTCGCCAAGACCATCGGCAACTTCCTCTTCGTCATCGTGCTGGAGTGCCTGATGGCGCCGCTGTTCGTGGTGTTTTACAACCTCCGCAGCATCGGACCGGAGTATCAGCTGGCGCTGGCCGCCGTCCTCGGCACCTGGGCGCTGGTGGTGAATGGCACGTTCTTTGCCGCCATGTCGCTGCGCACCCGGGCCCGCGAGATCATGCTGCCCCTGCTGCTGTTCCCCATCTCCATCCCCGCGCTGCTGGCCATGGTCAGCGCCACTACCGCTACCCTGACCGGCGAATCCTCGCCCGTGCTCGCTCTCGAGTTCCTCGCCGTCTACGACCTTGTGTTCACCATCATCTGCCTGCTACTGTTCGACACGGTCTTGCACGCCGAATGAGAACCGCATTCGTCATTTTCTCCGTACTCGTCTTCGTCCTGCTGAGCAACGGCCTGTACCAGGCCCTGGTGGCCGCTCCCACCGAGGCCACCATGGGTGACGTCCAGCGCATCTTCTATTACCACGTGCCATCGGCCTGGACCGCCTTCCTCTGCTTCATCGCCAACTTCGTGGCATCCATCATTTATCTGCTGAATCGGAACGAGAAGCTGGACGCCTTCGCGCTCTCCGCGGCCGAAGTCGGCGTTGTCTTCTGCACGGTGGTGCTGCTGACCGGCCCCATCTGGGCGCGGCCGGTGTGGGGCATCTGGTGGACCTGGGACGCGCGCCTGACCTCGACCCTGGTCCTGTGGCTGATCTACGTCAGCTATCTCGTTCTTCGACGCTATGCCACCGGCAGCCAGACTGCGGTGCTTGCCGCAGCGCTGGCGATCTTCGGCTTTCTGGACGTGGTCTTTGTGTACATGGCGATCCGCTGGTTCCGCACCCAACATCCTCAGCCGGTGGTGGGCGGCGGGCAGGGCTCGGGCATCGACCCGCACATGCTCCACGCCCTGCTGATGAACTTCCTGGCCTTCGCCGCCTATGGGACGCTGTTGCTGTGGCTCCGTTACAAGCTGGAGCGGACTCGCCACATGGTGGAAGCGGTGCATGTCTCGAAGGCCGTCGCCGGGGAGGGCCGATGAACAAAACCTACTTCCTTTACGCCGCGTATGTCGTGACCTGGATGGTGCACATCACTTATCTGGCGCTGCTGGGACGCAAAGCCGCCCGCCTGCGGCGGGAGATCGAAGACCTCAAGCGGCAGCCATGACTCCGGGCACGCGCGCCGTCTTGCGGGTCATCGCCAGCGCGTTCTTCATCTTCTTTCTTGGATTCCTTGGCATCTCCGCGCCCATGTACTGGAGCCAGTACAAGATCCTGCGCACCTGGCCCGCGGCCGACGCCGAAGTCACCAGCTGCCGGGTGCTGGTGCTCGAGAGCCCGAGCGGCCCGTTGCACGACATCGAGGTGCGGTTCGCCTTTTCGGTGATTGGCCGCCCCTACGCCGGCGTCATCCACTCCAACCACCTCAGCACCAGCCGCGACCGCAAGGAGAAACAGGCCGCCGGATTTCCCGTGGGCAGCCATCACCAGATCCGCTACAACCCCGCCGATCCGAGCGACGTCCGGGCGCGGGTCGGCTACAACCTCCACTTTTTCGCCGTGCCCATCTTCGTCTCCGGGGTCGGCGCCATCTTCTTAGTTATCGGCTTGGTGATTTGGGTGGCTTCCTCCCGTCACTAACTGCCGCTGCGACTGAGGACCTGGTATTCCCTTAACGAAAAAAATCCCCCGGTCTCTGCCGGGGGGAACAGGAATCGATACCAAGCTACTTCTTGGTGTCGTCCTTCTTCGTTTCCTTTTCGGAAGACTTGGCGGCGGCCTTCTCGGTCGTCTTGGTTGTCTTAGCTTCTGTCTTCTCGGTCTTAGCTTCGGTCTTGGCCGCAGCCTTCTTGCCCTTGGTCTTGGCTGCAGTCTTAGTTGTCTTCGACTCGGTCTTAGCTTCGGTCTTGGCCGCCTTGGTATCCTTGGCGGCGGTCTTGGTGTCCTTCTTCTCTTCCTTCTTCTCGTCCACCGCGAAGGCCGGCATCGACAGGCTCATGGCCACGGCCAAGGCGAACAGGATGGTAGGAACCTCTTCATAGCGAACAACCTCCTTTACAAGCAGCAGTATGGATATCCAGACACCATCCTGCCCAAGGGGCGCGGATGCAATAAGAACTGGCTGTCCGGAAGCGTGCAGGACTTACCCTCGAAACCCTGCTGCGTCAAGCACTCAAAAAGAAGAAGACCGGGCGGGTGCCTGGCCCCGAAAGACCCAAGGTTCATTGCCGCCTGGTGACTTTGAAGTCCACTGCTTCCAGTTCGCTCGCCTTGTCTTTCTCCGCCACGAAGGTGGCGGTCTTCTCCAAGTAGGGATTGGTCAGCGTCATCTGGCTGATGATGTAGCTGACGCTGCCGTCACCATAGACCTCCTTCACCCCGCGCACCCCGGTGGCGAGATAGGGGATGCCGCCCCAGACCACGATGAAGGGCCGATTCTTGTCGATGCCATCGACGACCCCGGTCGCTCCCGGAACGCCGACCGAGGACTTGATAGTGATCCTGGTGCCGTCGTCCAGGGTGTAGTCGCCATCGATGGCCGCGGCCATGGTGGCGGCGCTGGGGACCTTGGCCAGGCAACGGGTGTTCCCAAAGGTCTTGTCTACCCAGTACTCGGCGTCGAAAGGAACGCCTTTGGAGGCGAGCATCTCTGCCACCACCACCCCCCAACCCCAATCGGCACATTGATCCTTAGTGGGCGGGGCCTTCGTCTTGGGAGGAGCCGCCGCTGGCGCCGGCGGCGTAAATGGGTCGGCCTTGCCCTTGCTGGGCTTGGCGGGCTTCTCCGGCTTCGCCGCTTCCCCCACTACGCTGATGCCGCCGCTCAGCCCTTCCAGGTCGTCGTTGGTGTAGACCCGGGGCTTCTTGGGGGGCTCGTTCTGCTGCGCCGGAAGCGCAGCCGGGAGCAGACCAAGGAGGATGATCCACGCGATTGCAACTCTCATTCCGTACTCCAGCGCCATACCCGGCGCAATGGCCTTTTCGGGGGAGTGATTCTCGACTCTAGGACGGTGGCGCCAGGGGGTCAAGGGGATCCCGCATCCAGTAGGTCATGGCCCCTGTAACAATGTCACACCACAGCGTGACCGCTCTCACGAACGCATGTCCCTTCCCCGCCTAGAATCGTTGAGGGAGTGCTTCGTCCATGGACGTAGCTGTCGAACTCGCGCCGGGCGTTTCCGAGCGGTTGAGGGCTCTGGGACGGCTGGTGGGCAACACGCCCCTGCTGGCCATCGAGTTCCGCTTCCGCGGCCGCACCCGTGTGCTCTACGCCAAGTCGGAGCACATGAACCTGACCGGCAGCATCAAGGACCGCATGGCGCTGCACATCCTGCACCGCGCCTACCGCGACCAGCTCATCCGCCCCGGCGATGCCATCGTCGAGGCCAGCAGCGGGAACACCGGCATCTCCTTCGCCGCCCTCGGCCGCGCCCTGGGACATCCGGTCATCATCTTCATGCCTGAATGGATGAGCCGCGAGCGGCTTGACCTGGTCCGCAGTTTCGGGGCCGAGGTGGTTGCCGTCAGTCACCAGCAGGGCGGGTTCCTGGGGGCGATCCGCAGGGCCGAGGACTACGCCGCCGCGCACCCCAACGTCTTTCTTCCCCACCAGTTCTCGAACCAGGCCAATACCGAGGCGCACGAGAAGACCACCGGCCCCGAGCTGTGGTGGCAATTGCGCTTCGAAGGCCTGGCCCCGGATGCTTTTGTCGCCGGCACGGGCACCGGCGGGACGGTGATGGGCGTCGGCAGGTTCCTGCGCGGCAAGAGCAAGGCGGTGCGAGTGCATCCCCTGGAGCCGGCCGAATCTCCGACCCTCTCCACCGGATGCCACGTCGGAAACCATCGCATCCAGGGGATTTCCGACGAGTTCGTGCCCTCCATCCTGGAGCTGCAAACCCTCGACGAAGTCATCAGCGTGCATGACGGCGACGCCATCCTGATGGCGCAGAAGCTGGCGGCTGAACTTGGGGTTGCGGTCGGCATCTCCTCGGGGGCAAACTTCCTGGGCGCCCTGAAGGCGCAGGAAAGGCTCGGCCCGGATGCGGTCGTGGCCACCGTCTTTGCCGACGATAACAAGAAGTATCTCAGCACCGACCTGCTGCGGCAGGAGCCGGTGGGCGACGGATATCTGAGCGCGGAGGTCGAACTCATCGGCCTTCGCGCCTACAAGCGCGTATGCGAATTCTGCTGCGAGGTGTACGATGGCCCGCAACCGGCCCCGCGCTGAACAAGCTCGAACGTTTGTTTCGAGGGAAGTTGCTGTAACTGTTCATCTGGAGGAGACGTGAAGACTTACAAAGCCATTGCCATCCTGCTCGGCTTGACTCTTGTGTTCGTGGTTGGCTCCACCCTGTTCGCGGCCGACAAGCAACCGAAGGATACCTACATCCTGAAGGGCGCGCCCATGGGCGGAGTCAAGTTCGATCACAAGGCGCACGTGGCCAACGCGGACAAGAAGTGCGAGACCTGCCACCACGCGTCCAAGACCGAGAAGCCATCCACAGCGGCGCAGCAAGCCTGCACCGACTGCCACACTTCAACCGCCACCGCGCCCATGAAGACCAAGCTTCAAGCGGCGTTCCACGACCCCACGGCCAAGAAGGGCACCTGCATCGATTGCCATGCCAAGGCAGTCGCGGCCGGCAAGAAGGCCCCCACCAAGTGCATGGAGTGTCACAAGAAAGAAAACGTTTAAGCCGGATCTGAATGAACACCAGGGGCGCGCCCAGCGCCCCTGTTCTTCTTACTTCCACTCCGAGCGCAGGATTCCGTAGTTCTCCAGGTCAAGCAGCTCGCCCCATTTCTTGATGTGCTGGCGGGAGCAGCCTTCGTGTTTCATGCCGAGCTTTTGCAGCACGCGCGCCGAGGCCGGGTTCCCTTCGAAGTGGTGGGCGAAGATGCGCTGCAACTTGAGCTCGCGGAAGCCGAAGTCCAGCACTGCGCGGGCGGCTTCGGTGGCGTAGCCGCGGCCCCAGTAGGGGACGCCGATCCAATAGCCCAGTTCGGCGCGGGGATGGACGGCGTCGGGATGCAGCCCCACCGCGCCGCAGAGCTCGCCTGAAGCGAACAGGGTGATGGCGAAGGAATAGCCGAAGCTCTTCTCCGCCCGCAGCCTCAAGAAGGTCTCGGCGTCGGCTGCGGTGTAGGGATGGGGGATGCGCAGGGTATTGGCGGCCACCTCGCGCGCGCCCGCCAGGCGCACGATGTCGGGGATGTCCGCGCGCCGGAAATCGCGCAGCAGCAGCCGTTCCGTCCGCAGCTCGGGATGGTGCATGGGCAGTCCCTTTTTCAGGAAGCTAAACGATTGCTAGGTCCCGCGCAAACCGCAGCGAACTAACTCAGGACCAGGCGCTGCCGCACGGCGTGGTTGGCCAGGAGATTGGCCTCGCGGTTGTGCTCCCGCGGGATGTGGGCGATGGAGAAGCGCAGCGAGCGCGCCAGCTTGCGGCAGGTCCAGTGCAGGGAATACAGGCGCGAGCTGCGGCAGGCGTATTCCCCCGTCATCTGCCGCACCACGACCTGGGAATCGGAGAAGACGTGCAGGGTCCTGGCCTTGAGGGCGACGGCGTGCTGCAGCGCTTCGAGCAGGGCGACGTACTCGGCCACGTTGTTGTCCTGGTGGCCGATCCACTTGGCGATCTTGATGTGCTCGCCGGCGGGAACCTGGATCACGACCCCAATGCCCGACGGCCCCGGGTTCCCGTGGGAGCCGCCGTCCACATAGGCTACGAGATCGGACATTTCACTCCTGCTGGACTCACAATGGCCCAACCCGCGTTCCTGGTCAAGATGCTTGTAAGGTCCCTAGAGTTGGGCTCTTACGCGGATGTCTGTGGAAAAGACTGTGAAAATCAGGTGTCCAGCGATGTCCCCTGCTTCAAACCCGCATTCTTACTGGTTCCTCCGGAGCAGCGTCGGGCAGAAAAGTTTTCGTAGTTTGCACCAATCTCGGGCATTGACAATCGAGCTTTCGCGTTTAGTATCGCGTGCGTCGACGGTCGAAAGGGTTGGCGTCCACACTAGTCGCCAGTCCGAAGTAGGCCGGGTGACCGGCTCCAGCGGGGCGACCCGTTGGACCCCCGGACCCGAAAAATCCGGCAGACCTTGCGAGGGGCCGCCGGGGTTCGGAACTGCGAAAGCAGTGGTTACATCAGGGGCTGTGACGGTGCGTGTGTCCACGCTGTTGACTCCCTCGCAGGAGTTGGCGGCTAGACCATAACCAATGTCACGGCCCTTTTGATTTTTCCGCGATTCCGACCTGCGCCCACCCTCCCCCGCTACCGCTCTTCGGCCTGGTCGGATTCCTCGGCACGGGCGCGCCGCCGCCGCGGCTTCCACCTCGGAGTCCCACCCCCTTCTCGGTCTTCCAGGTGCTTCTTGCGCACGTGTTGCATGAAGCGGCTCAACATCCGGTCCAACGCCGTGGCATCTTCGGCGATGAACACCAACGGGCACTCGGAACACTTCCAGGCACGGGGTGAAACCTGGGTTAGGAATGCGTGTCCAGCAGCCATGGACCCTCCGGTTCGATTGGGCGCCCTTCTCTCTCCTGGCGCTTTCATGACGATGGACTCTTGAGAGTCAGCTACGGGGCGGATCAGGCCAGGGGCGGGGAGTGGTTGCCGCTAGCCTGGGACCAGGCGCATGCGCGTACCGTCGGCCGGTCGGATGCCACACATTCTGCAGGGCAATGCAGCCTGAAGGTGAACTGCGGCGCCGCGGCCAGCGACGGAGCGTCCAGGGCACAGGACTGGTGGGTCTGTCTCTGCTTCGCCGGCGGGCAGAGCAGCGACTGCAGTTCGCCTGGTAACAGCTCCTGGGCGTACTCATCGTCCAGCGAAACCATCGGGAAGAACAGGGCCAGCACCAGGGCCAGGGAAAGCAATTGCGGGACCCGGGATGCTCCAGAGACCCGCTGCTGCAGGCAATGCATGACCGCGGCCACGGTCAGCAGCAGCCACAGGAGATCGAGCGATCCTCCGACGCTGACCCGTCCGGCCGCGACCAAGTAGGCGGCGGTCAGGGGGGCAAACGCGAGGATGGCGTGGCGGGCCTGGATCCGGGCCTTGCGCAAACGGCGATGCACGCTTCCCCCTTGCGCCCAGCGGGTGCTGGAGGCGGGATTGTGACCGTTCCCCTTCCCCCTAGCAGTGTCCGCCGTCACAGTTTGCTGTGACGCGAGCTACAGGACCCGATACGGGGATGGTGACGACGGAGGACTTGTGGTCGTGAAAAAGTATGGCGCGCCCGGGGTGATTCGAACACCCGACCTATTGCTCCGGAGGCAATCGCTCTATCCAGCTGAGCTACGGGCGCGCTCTTGCGTGACGTCCCTATTCTAGCAAAGCTGTGGCGAACGGCCTCTCCCGGTGCCGGCGATCGATTGTAACCATTTCCCCGACGCCGAACTCTATGCTCGCAGGGCGTCATTTCGATAGGCGGAGGGCGGCTGTCGTGATAGGCTTTTCCGCCGCCGACCGGCCGTGGGGGATCTTGCCGGTGTGGCGCCCGTGGCTGCCGTGGCCGCAGGCCGCGGACATGGAGCTCCGACCCGTCTTAGATCCCCGACAGGAGGGAATGCCGATGAAGAAGCTGTGCGTAGTTATGGTGCTGGTGCTCGCGTTGGGAGCTCTCGCCTTCGGGGGCAGCAGTGGCAAGGCCGGAAGCTGGACGGGATGGATCAGTGACGCCAAGTGCGGCGCGAAAGTGGATCCTGCCTGCGCCAAGAAGTGCATCGAGGCCGGCGAGAAGGCCGTGTTCGTCAGCGACAAGGACAAGACCGTGTATCCCATCGCCAATCAGGACGCAATCAAGGGCCATGGCGGCCATCACGTCACCGTCAAGGGGAGCATGGACAACAACACCCTTACCGTCTCCAGCGTCACCATGGAAAAAGACCAGACCATGAAGTAAGCCGGCCCAGATCGTATCAGCAGCGCAGGGCTTGGGTCCTGCGCTTGTTTTTTCTGTGGTTGCGCGTCAGGCAGCCGCTTACTTCAGGATCTCCGATTGAGCCGTAGCCGGTTTCTCCTGCTCGACGCGGATCTTCCCGCTCTCATCGCTGTAGAAAGCGCGGTGCTCGGCATCGAATCGCTTGGGGATCAAGCCCAGCGAGAAACCGTCCTTGGTGCCGCCGAAATGGACGGTGTAATCCCCGCGGTCGGTGTTGGTCATGCGCTTGGTGAACGACCCGGAGTGGACCAGCGCCGCCAACGACGTTGCGTAGCCGCCGTGCTTCTTCCGGTACTCGCGCTGGGCGCTGAGGACGGTGCGCATATAGCCGAGCGCGGCCGCCTCCGCGTTGGAGTGCGCCGGGTCGCCGGGGAACTTCGGGGTGTAGGCGGTCTGGGCCGCAGCCGCCCAGACCGCGAGGAGCAGGAACACTGCCAGCCATCGCATGCGCGTCCTCCATTAGTACTAGTACCTTAGGACATTGTCCTATTGACCCTATGCCATTTGGCGTGCGGTCCAAAGAACGATATGCTACGCGCGGAATCGGGGAACCACACGATGAAAACTGCTACGCAAAAGAAACCCATCATCCGCATCGCCGTGGTCGAAAGTGATCCGCTCCGTTTCGTGGGTTTCCGCGCCCTGTTCGATTCGGAGCCGGAGTTCGAGCTGGTTTCGGCGTCGATCACCGACCTGACCGGGCGCGAGAACATCGACCTGGTGCTGCTGGGAAGCCGCAGCGGCCAGAACCTGTTCGACGTCATGGCCAGCCTGAAAGCCATCCGGCCCGATCTGCGCATCATCGTGACCGGCGCCGGGGCCGACGACGAGACCATCCTCAAGGCCCTGGCCGCGGGCGCCAAGGGGTACGTGGACGAAGCCGCGACCCCGCAGGAATTCGTCCAGGCCATCCGCATCGTCCACCAGGGCTCGGTGTGGGCGCCGCGGCGCGTTCTCTCCATCTTCATCGAGCGCGTCACCTCCTCTCCGGGACGCATCTTCCCCGCCGGCCGCGTGACCTTCACCGACCGGGAGAAGGAGGTGCTGGAACTGCTGGTCGCCGGCCGTTCCAACAAGGAGATCGGGGCCGCGCTGGGCATCGAAGAACGTACCGTCAAGGCCCACGTGGCGAAATTGATGCGTAAAGTGGGGGTGCAGAACCGCATCGCCCTATCGGTCCACGCCATCACCCACTCCATGGTGTCGGCGAAGTAATCGCCGCAAGGCGGCGCTAACCAGTGGGTAACTGCCCAGGGGTACATGTCCGTTCCGCTCTCAGGGGGCGCGACTTCGGTTACGTTGCCGGGGCATCGCCGGCGGGCGATACTGCCCGCACCTACCACAGAACCTGGGAGACAAGGGTTGAGGCTGGCAAAGAGGGTCGCCAGCCTCAACCCTCTCATTTTTCCTGTACTAATCCGACCGACAACCTGGCTAACCCGCAATCGCTTACCCTGCTTCTAAAGAATGGGTATCCTACTGTTTCCCAGGAAAGGGGTTCTGATGAAAAGAATACTCACCGTGTTGCTGCTGTTCCTGCTCACCGGCGCCGCCCTGGCCGCTGACAACCGCGAGAAGGTGATCGGCCGTCTGGACGCGGCCGCCACCATCATGGACGAGATCATGGCTGCTCCCGACAAGGGCATTCCCGAGGAGGTCCTCGGTTCGGCGGACTGCGTGGCCATCGTGCCCTCGTTCCTCAAGGGCGGATTCGTGGTCGGAGGCGCGTACGGCAAAGGTGTGGCTACATGTCGCACCCCGCAAGGCTGGAGCGCTCCGGCCTTCTTCCGCATGGAAGGCGGAAGCTTCGGGCTGCAGATCGGCGGCGAGGCCGCCGACCTGGTCATGCTCATCATGAACGAGAAAGGGATGCAGCACCTGATGTCGAGCAAGTTCCAGTTGGGGGTGGACGCCGCCGCCGTGGCTGGCCCAGTCGGGCGCCACGCCGAAGGCGACACCGACTGGAAGCTGCGCGCCGAGGTCTTGACCTACTCGCGTTCCCGCGGACTCTTCGCCGGCATCTCGCTCAAAGGCAATACCCTCCGCCAGGACAAGGATGACACCCGCGCGTTCTATGGACGCATGGTCCCCTTCCGCACCAGCCTGACGGGAAAGATCGCCCCGCCCGCCGAGGCGCACACCTTCCTGGCGGCGGTCTCCAAGTACGCCATCCGGGCCTCCGGCGAAAAGCCGGCCCAGCCCGCTCCCAAGCCGGAACCCGCGGCCCAGCCGGCTCCCCAGCCGCAGGCCACCAAACAATAGCTCCGCAGCTCCGCGCGGTGAGAAAAAGGGCTTCGATTCTCGAAGCCCATTTTCTTCCCGATCATGAGTACTCAGTGCTTGTGCTCGTGCTGATGCTCCCCGCCGCCCGATGCTTTTCCTTTCGGCGTAGCTACCCCTTTCCCGTGCTCGTGTTCGTGTTCCTCCTCGACTTCCTTGTAGATCGCGGGCGCGCCCAAGCTGCCTGCAGGCGGCAGGTTCCGGATATAACGCACCACCAGCCACATCTCGTTCTCGTCCAGGATACCGTTCCAGGCCGGCATGCCGGAGGGCCCGATGCCGTTCTGCACAATCCACTTCAACTGCCCATCGCTGTAGGCCTGGACGTCCTTGGAGGCCAGGTCGGGGACGGGCGGGTCCATCTTCATGGCGAACGGGACGCCGGTGGCGTGGCCGTCCAGGCCGTGGCAGATCATGCAGTGATGCTGGAAGTGCTCGGCGCCTTGCTTGACGCTCTCCGGCGTATCGGGCGTGGGATTCTTCCAGTCCTTGCCGCCGATGGTAATCTTCTGCTTCACCTCGCGGGCGACGGCACTCTCCAGATTCCCCGGCCCGCTGACTTTGCATCCCGCGATCGCGGCCAACGCTGCCAGAGACAGGACAAACAGGACTCGTCTCATTCTCACCTTCCCCCCAAAGGACCGGCGCACATTCTAAACAGAGTGCGCGTCCGGGGGAAGGTTTCGCGTTTGACAACGATTTTTCGCCGATGCTACCGTCCCTTCTTCCCTCACGATGCGACGCAAGCTCGAGTACGCGCCCGTGTGGCTGTTAGTGAAGGTGCTGGGCGCGCTGCCGCGTCCTCTGTCGCGGGCCCTGGCCATCACCCTCGCCCACGCCGTGTACTGGCTGCACCCGCGGTTGCGCAAAGTGGGTCTGCGCAACCTGGAGATCGCCTTTCCCGAGAAGAGCCCGGCCGTGCGGCGGCGCATCCTCAAAGGCACATTCACCAGCTTGGGCCGCCAGCTGGCGGAATTCTGCCTGTTCCCGCGCTATACGCGGGAGAACGCCTCCCGCGTCATCCTCTACGACGGATTTGAGAACTACGATAGCGCGCACCGCCGCGGTAAGGGCGTCATCTTTCTGACCGCCCATTTCGGCGGCTGGGAGTTGAGTTCGTTCTTCCACTCCCTGACCGGCCACCCGCTGCACATCGTTGTCCGGCCGCTCGACAATCCGTACCTTGACGCACTGGTGGACCGCTACCGCACCTTGCACGGGGCCAGCAGCTTTGGCAAGCAGGACTTTGCCCGCGGCCTGATCGCCGCCATGCGCGCGGGAGAGTCGGTGGGCATCCTCGCCGACCAGAACGTCATGCCGGAAGGCGGGGTGTTCGTGGATTTTTTCGGCAAGCCGGCCTGCACCGCTGCCGGCCCGGCGCGGGTGGCCCTGCGCACCGACGCCGCCGTGCTCCCCACCTTCACCATCTGGGACGCGCAGATCGGCCGCTATCGCTTGCGCTTCGATCCGCCGCTGCCGCTCGTCCGCAGCGGCGACGACGAGGCCGATGCCGCCGCCAACACCGCCGCCTTCACCAAGGCGATCGAGAATTACGTCCGGCGCTATCCTGAGCAATGGCTGTGGGTGCACCGGCGATGGAAGACCCGTCCCCCCGGCGAACCATCCCTGTACTGAGCGGAGAGTGGCTCATCCGGGCGCGGAACTTGATACCATTCCGCACGCCATGAAACATACCTTGAGATCGCTTGCCGAAGCCTCTGGGGCGAGGATCGTCGGCGACCCTGCCCGCGAGATCCAGGGAATCGCCAGCATCGAGTCCGCGACCGCCGACGACATCGTCTTTGCCGACGACCAGGAACGCTTCCAACGCGCGCTTGCTTCCAAGGCGGGCGCCGTCGTCGCGGGAGAGTTCGCCACTGGCGCCGCTGGCGCCAAGCCGCTGCTGATCGGGCGCCAGCCCCGCATCGTCTTCTCGCGCGTGGCCGCGGTGATCCAGCCCCGGCGGCGGCCCGAACCCGGCATTCACTCGACCGCCATCGTCCACGACCTGCACGGCATCGGCAAACTGGTGCGCATCGGCCCGCACGTGGTCATCGGCGAGAACACCACGGTGGCGGACCGCGCCAGCATCGCCGCCGGCACCTACGTCGGGGCCAACGCCAAGATCGGGGCCGACACCCACATCGGCGCCAACGTCACCGTCTATTCCGGCACCATCCTCGGCGAGCGCTGCGTGATCCACGCCGGCGCGGTGCTGGGCAGCGACGGCTTCGGCTACATCCGCAACCAGGAGACCGGCCGCTACGAGAAGTTTCCGCAGGTGGGCCGGCTCATCATCGGCGACGACGTCGAGATCGGCGCCAATGCCACCATCGACCGCGGCGCGCTCGACGCCACCATCATCGGCAACGGGGTGAAGATCGATAACCTGGTGCACGTGGCCCACAACGTCATCATCGGCGAGAACGTGGTGATCGCTGCCCAGACCGGCATCTCCGGCAGCTCCGCCATCGAGCACGACGTGGTCATCGCCGGGCAGGTGGGCATTGCCGACCACGTGGTCATCGAAGCCGGGGCCGTCCTCGGCGCGCAGTGCGGCATCCCGACCAAGAAAGTCATCCGCGGCAAGGGCGAGACCTTCTGGGGCACGCCCGCGCGGCCCCTGCGCGGCTACCTGAAGGAGCTGGCCGCCCTGGCCCGCCTGGCGAAGAAGGAGCCCTGATGGCCATCGTGGTGGTGGGCGGGCACTCCCGCAGCGTGGGCAAAACCAGCGTGGTGGCAGGCCTCATCGCCGCCTTGCCCGAGCTGCGCTGGACCGCGGTGAAGATCACCCAATTCGGCCACGGCATCTGCGCCAACGGCTCGGATTGCGACTGCGCGAGCGACGTCCATACGCATCGCATCGAAGAGGAGCGCGACCGCAGCGGCGAGAGCGACAGCTCGCGGTTCCTGGTGGCGGGCGCCGAGCGCTCGCTGTGGGCACGCACTAAGCAGGGACGGTTGGCCGAGGCCATGCCGGATCTGCGGCGCGCGCTGACCGGCGCTCAAAACGTCATCATCGAATCCAACAGCGTGATGCAGTTCCTGCGTCCCGACCTCTATCTCACCGTGCTGGATTACGCCAACAAGGACTTCAAGGCTTCGGCCCGAACATTCCTCGACCGGGCGTCGGCGGTGATCCTGAACGAGCCGGCAGGGCGGAGTCCCGTCTGGGAAGATGTCTCGCTGAAATTGATCCAGGGAAAACCGGTGTTTCGGGTGCGGCCGCCGCTGTACGTCACGCCGGAGATCGTAGAGTTTGTGCGCCGGCGCCTGGCTCCGCTCCGGGCGGCCCGCTGATCCCCACCTAGCCCACCTGATAGAGCTGCTCTCCTGCTTTGACCTCGACCTCCAGCTCCACCTTTCCGTACTGGCTGAAGTACTTGAGAGTGCGGCGGTAGCAGCGCTGGTGCTCCAGGTCGAAGGCGATGCACGACTCGATAGGCAGGGAATAGATATGCAGGCTGATCGCGCCCGCCCTGGCCGGGTCGGTGTTCTCGATCTGGTGGATGGTCTGCAGCTTGTCCACAGTGGAGATGCCGCCATCCACGTGGCAATGCTCGGTGGCGCAGCGCTCCAGCTCGATGCGCGTGGCCCCGCCCAGACAGTCGATGCCCACCACGTTCTGGTTCTCCGGCGCGTTGCAGCTCAGATACTTGTAGTTGTGGACGGCCAGCTCTCCCTGAGCGATGTCCATCCAGCCGAGCTGGCCGTTGTGCGTATGGACCGCGGTCTTCTGCCCGGGCTTCCAGCAGATGATCATCACCTCGAACAGCTTGTCGCGATAGATCAGGTTGCGGGTATAGAAGTCGTCGCGGAAAAAGCTGTAAGGCCGCAGGGAATCGGCGCTCAGGCGGTTGGCGTCCACGAATTTGCGCACCTCTTCCTTGGTGATGAGGTGCGCCTCGAATCGCTTGAGCCCTTCCACCAGGTCTTCGACGGTGGTACGCAGCGGGTGGGACATTCGCTAGAGAATAGCCTCGGCTCTGTAGGATGACAAGAGCGCATCCGGTAGGATGTTCATCCGGCAGAAAAGCGTTGCTGCCGCTTGCACATGCGCGACTTCGAGATCCTCTTCGACCACAGCGAGCCCGCCGCACTGGACGACCCGGCCTACCGTCCCTACGGGCCGCTCGGCTTTCCCGAGCCGCCCGTGGAACGCCCGTGGACGTTTTCCAACTTCGTGCAGTCGCTCGACGGCATCGCCTCGCTGAGGGGGAAGTACGCCTCGGGCTCGCACATCGCGCCGTCGGTCG
>DATKKJ010000198.1 GCA_035543055.1 Terriglobales bacterium
CGGTACAGCCGCGGCACGGTTTCGGTGTTGTGGTTCAGGATCTCGGGCTGGGCGTCGAGCACGATGCGCAGCGCCTCTTCGATCCCCTGGAAATCCGGGATCAGCACCTCCACCCGGCACCCCGGTGCTTGCCGCCGGATCTCGCGGATGGTTTCGGCGAAAACCTTCGCCCCGCCGATGTTGTCGTCGTCGCGGTTCACGCTGGTGACGACCGCATGCTTCAGCCCCAGCCGCGCCACCGCCTCCGCCACCCGCCGCGGCTCGTCCCAGTCGATCGGCCCCGGCTTGCCCTTGGGCACCGCGCAGAACCCGCACCGCCGGGTGCAGATGTCCCCCAGCAGCATGAAGGTGGCGGTTTTGTGGTTCCAGCACTCGCCGATATTCGGACACTGCGCCGACTCGCAGACCGTATGCAGTCCAAGGGTCCGCGCCAGCGTTTTCAGGTTGCGATAGTTCTCGCCCAGTGGCGCGGGGGCTTTGATCCAGTGCGGCTTGGGTGTGCGCTTCGGCGGTACCGGCTGGATCTGCACGAGTTCGACCATAGATGCCATCGGGAACGCTCTATTGTACGATGCCCCGCTACCGGCCTTCGATTCAAACCTGATTCGCTTGCGACCTGCGACTCACGACTTGCGACTCCTGCCCACGACCCACGACTCACGACCCTATAAGGTGTGCAAGTATGCCAGCAGATCGTCCAGTTCCTGTTTCGTCAGCTGGTTGCGGAAGGCCGGCATCATCGGGCGTCCCAGCAGGATGATGTCCGTCATCCGCTCGTCGTTCGCGGGCGTGCCGCTGGGAAAGTAAGGCTTGCCGTAGATGCCCTTCAGCGACGGCCCATTCTTGCCTGAGCGCGAGTACGCCGCGTGGCAGGCGAGGCAGCGCAGGTCATAGACGCGCCGGCCGGCCGCCTGCTGCGGCGTCAGGCCCAGCTCCGCGTCGCTCTTGGGCTTCGGCTCCGTGCAACCCACGATGCCGGCGCACACCAGCAAGGCCACCGCCGCGCTGAGGATTTTCTCTCGCATGGGAAACGCACTATTATGGAGAGCGCACGCCCGGTTCGCCAACCCGCATGACGGTCAAGCTCAAGCGCGCTTACGCGAAGCCTTCGGTCTCCGACGGCGTGCGCGTCCTGGTGGACCGGCTCTGGCCCCGCGGCCTGACCAAAGAAAAGGCCCTGATCGACCACTGGCTGCGCGACCTGGCGCCTTCCGACAAGTTGCGCCGCTGGTATCACGCCCGTCCCTCCCAATGGGTGCTCTTCCGCAAGCGCTACCTTGAGGAACTTTGCACGGCGGCCGCCTCGCGCGCGCTGGAGGAATTGTACCGGCTGGCGGGCGCCTCCCGGACCCTCACCCTTGTCTTCTCCTCCCGGAACGAAGAGCACAACAATGCCGTCGTGCTTCGTGACCTGCTGCAAGGGATGCGCAAGCCTCCCTCCAGCTCCGGGCCGGCGCGCGCCGCCGCCAGCGGACGGGTCCGCCGCCGCGCCCGGCGGCCCTGACCATGATCCTGCGCCCGCTCGCCCCGCGCCCGCCAGGTGATCATCCGCTGTCGGCCTGGCAGGCGGTGGAAGCCACCCAGAAGGACCCCGGCGCGGAATGCTGGCTCATCGCCCAGCCCGACCACGCCTCCCTGGCCGGCGACCTGGCGGCGCATCTCGCTCCCCAGCACTTCCCCGGCCTCGACCAGGCGGTGCGGCAGGCCATCGCGCTGCACGACGAAGGCTGGGGCCCCCTCGACGCCGCCGCCTTCGCTGCTCCCCGCCGCCCCGCCTCCTTCATCGACGAGACTCCGCCCACCTTCATTGAGGCCTGGACCGCTTCCATCGACCGCTCCCAGCAGGTCGCGCCCATCGGCGGGGTCATCGTCAGCCAGCACTTCTGCCGCCTGGCCGACTTTCGCCTCAATTCGCGCAAGGACACGCCCGACGACACCCGCCTGCTCCTCGGCTTTCTCACCGCCGAAGACCGTCGCCGCCGCTCCCTGCTGCCGGCATGTTCCGGCCGCGATCCCGGATTCCTGACCGACGTCCTCCAGTTCTGCGACGTCCTCTCGCTCTACCTCTGCTGCGGCGCCGAAGACAGCGTCACCTTCCCGCAACGCTTTACCGGCCGGGAGGTCCGCCTGGAACGCCTGCGCACCCGCGACCAGGCCGCCATCTGCCGCTTCTCCCCTGCCATCCTCGATGGGACCACTGAGCTTGCGGTAGGGGCCCGGCGCTGGCCTGGCCCCGGGCAGTCCCGCCCATTCCTCTTCGTGCTGGAGTAACCTCTCCGCAGGTGACCTTCGGACATACCTCTCCCCAAAGGCATTGCCTGGGCCCGAGAAACCTGCTGAAATACGTGCAATGGCTGATAAGCGCGGCGCCATATCGCACCGGGAACTGCAGCAGTACCTGGCCGCTCTGGCCAACGGTGCAGAGGAGAAGGACACCGTCCGCCAGGCCAACCTGCTGTTCTCGTTCGCGGAACTGAAGTTCCGCATCCGCGGCGGAGGCAGGTGCGCCGTCTGCCGCGCCCACGTCCGCCACGTCCTGCCGGTCGAGGTGGAACGCGAGAACGGCTCCCGCACGGCCTACAACTGCCTCTGCACCCGCTGCCTGGTGGCGGAGAAGGTCTCGGCCACCCGCGTCGTCCTCCGTGTCGGCAACGCCGCCATCGAATACACCCGCCCCTCGCGCATCAACGTCGCTTCCGAAGGCGGCAAGCCCCTCCACCGCGCCGCCGGCGGGAAATAGACAACAAGACTAAAGCACTGTCGTCCCGAGCCAGGACCTTTGTAGGCCGCTCGCCCCCGTGCGGCCCCGGTTGGCGTCCGCAGGACGCCTTGCGCGTAGCGCGCATGCTTTGCCGACGACCGACGACTGACGACCTCCGACCTGCTCTACTTCTTCGCCGAGCCGTCTTCCACTAGCGCCAGCACGATCCGATCGATGAGTTCCTGCGCCCGCTTGGTCTGTAGGGTGTGGTTGTTGCAGAAGACGGTGAACGCCACTCGCTCGCCTCCCACCGTCGTGGCATAGCCGGCCAGAGCGGTGACGTGGGTCAACGTGCCCGTCTTCCCCCTGAGCCGGCCGTCGCCCGCCGTCCCTTTCAGGCGGTCGATGAGCGAGCCATCGGTGCCGGCCACCGGCAGGGTGCCGGCGAAGCTCGGTCCCCAGGGCTGCTTGTCGGCGTATTGCAGCAGTTTGACCACGGCTGCCGGCGTCGCCAGGTTCAGCCGCGACATCCCCGAGCCATCGTAGAGCGCATACTCATCGCGTCCGATCCCCGCCTGGGTCAGGAACCCGCGCTCGACTTCCAGCCCGCTCTCCACCGTGCCCGCCGTCCCTTTTTCCCGGCCCAGCAGGCGCAGCATCAGTTCCGCGTGCAGGTTCTGGCTGACCTTGTTGGTGACCGTCAGGTCCTCCAGCAGCGGCTGAGACTCGTGCAGCCCCAGGACCAGGGGCTGGTGGTTGTTGGTGGGCCGGCCGCCGCCCGACGCGAATGCCGTCACCGACAGGTTTTCCAGGTTGGCCAGTTCCGTGTGCCGGGTACGCGTCTTGCCGTAGACGGTGATGCCGCGCTGCTCCAGCAGGTCCTGGAAGAGCTGGGCGGCGAAATCCGCCGGCTCATCGATCGCCAGGCCCTCGCCGCCGCCGGCATCGTCCGCCGGGATGTTTCCCCACAGCGTCAGCACCCGCGATCCGGGCTGCCGCGTGAACACGAACTTGCGCGGGCCGGTGCCCGTCGGCGTGGTCAGGATCCGGTTGTCGATGGTGTAGTAGTTCGCGAACGGCTCGACGCTGACGAACGCCTTCTCTCCCGGCCGGTCCGCCGGCAGGATGTTCACGAACATCACGTTGTCGTTGATGGTCAGCGCCGACACCGGCGCCCCCACGCCCCACACCAGGTCTTCCTGCGACCATCCTTCCCCGTAGCGCTCGGAAGCGAAGAAGGAATCGTCGCCCACGATATCGCCGTCGATGTACTTCACGCCCTTCTGCACCAGCTGGTCGGCCAGGTCCGCCAGCACGCTGGCCGGCGGCAGCTTGCGCTCGGTGCGGATGCTGTAGGGCAGCGTCCGCCCGGAGAGGTTCGGGTCTCCGCGCCCCACCAGCACCAGGTCCCCGGTCACTCGCCCGTGCTTGTCCACCATCCCCGCCGTCTCCACCGTGGTCTTGAAGCGGTAGTCCGGCCCCACCAGCGCCAGCGCCGCCGAGGTGGTGAACAGCTTGGTGATCGACGCCGGCGTGAACAGCTTGTCGGCGTTCTGCTCGTACAGCACCTTCCCCGTCGTCAGCGAGACCGCCTGGATGCCCCAGAACCCGCGCGCCGCCTCGGGTTCAGCCAGGATGGCGTCGATGCGCCGCGCCAGCCGGCTCTCGGGAGCCGCTGCTGCCTGGCTCGCCAGCCCGCACAACAGCAGGAGCGTAATAATGCGGAGGGAGTACTTCATGAGCTGCTCCGATTGTACCTCGGATTCGCAGGGTTGCCTTTGTGTCTTCCTTCGTGTTCCTTTGTGGTGAGTCTTGCTATGGACCATGCCCTATGGACTATGCGCTTCGAGGGGTATAGACTTCGCCCGCATGAAAACCGGCGGCAACAATGCGCGGCCGGACACTCCCGGCCCCGTCCTCTACGTCGTCGCCACCCCCATCGGCAACCTCGAAGACATCAGTCTGCGCGCCCTGCGCATTCTCAAGGAAGTGGACCTGATCGCCTGCGAGGACACCCGCCAGACCAGCAAGCTGCTCGACCATTACGACATCGACACTCCGACCGTCAGCTATCACGAGCACAACGAGCTGACTCGCGCCGCCGAGCTCATCCTGAACGCCGAGCAAGGCGCCCGCCTGGCCCTGGTCTCCGACGCCGGCATGCCCGGCATCTCCGATCCCGGCTACCGCCTTATCTCGCTCGCCATCCGCCACCATATCAAGGTGGTGCCCGTTCCCGGCGCTTCGGCTTTCGTGGCCGCCCTGGTCGCCAGCGGGTTGCCCGCCGAGTCCTTCCGCTTCGGCGGTTTCTTGCCCCACAAGCGCGGCCAGCGCCGCGACGAACTGCTCAAGATCCGCGAGACCCCGCGCACCCAGATCTTTTACGAAGCCCCCCACCGCATCGTGGAGACCATGGAAGACGTGGTCGAAGTCCTCGGCGCCTCCCGCCACGTGGTGGTCGCCCGCGAGGTCACCAAGATCCACGAGGAGTTCCTGCGCGGCCGCGCCGATCAGGTGCTCGACATCCTCCGCGCTCGCGGCGAGGTCAAGGGCGAGATCACCTTGCTCATCGACCGCGCCCCCGAAGTCCTCGCCAAGGAGGCTCCCAGGAAGAAATCGGTGAGTTCGCGGCTGAGAGAAGTGATGTCAGAGAAGCAGCTCGACGAGAAGTCGGCCCTCAAGCTCGTGGCCAAGGAGATGGGCGTCTCCAAATCCGCTGCCTACCGCGAACTCCAGCGCACCAAGCGATAAGCGCTTCCTTTGTGTTTTCCTTCGTGTGCCTTTGTGTCCTTTGTGGTGAGGTTCTTCTTACTCTGCGCTGGTGTGATCGTGCACGATCCGCCATCCCTCGCCGAACTTCCGCACCACCACCGTGAACAGCCCGCGCGGCTCCTTCCCGTCCGCCATCTTCAGATGCCACTTTCCGTATACGACCGCAGCGTCTTTGCTAAACAACTGCACTTCGAGGATCTCGAAATCGAGCGCTCCCATCTCCCGCCCTTCGCCCTGATACCGCTTTTGGTAGCGCTCTAGGGTGGCCTGCCATCCCCGCGTCACCGTGCCGCCGGAGTAGAAAGTCAGCTCCGGCGAGTTCCAATATCCTTGCATATACCCGCGCAGGTCGTGCGCATTCCACGCCCGCACCTGGTCGTTGAGCGTCTTGCGGATCGCCCCCTTGTCAGAAGAAGAGGCGAGCGCAATGGAACCAAGAAGAAGGAAAAGAACTGCCCATCGTTTGCGCATGGAAAAGGATTCTAGCCCACGACCGGTTCCAAAGTAGCCCGCACGTCCTCGCGTGGGCCGCCGTACAATGCTGCAGCCCCTGGCGGGGCCATCGAAGGAGCGCAGATGACGCACGTGATCGTCGGCATTCTGATCGGCATTGCAGTAGGGGTCTTCTCCGGCCTGGTCGGCGTGGGCGGGGGCATCATCCTGGTGCCCATCCTGGTCTACGGCTTTGCCATGTCGCAGCACATGGCCCAGGGCACCACTCTCGTTATGCTCCTGCCGCCCACCGGAGCGCTCGCCTTCTGGCAGTACTACAAGGCCGGCCACGCCGACCTGAAGTTCGGCCTGCTGATGTCGGTTGGCGTTTTCTTCGGAGGCTACTTCGGCGGACGCCTGGCCCAGCATATTTCCAGCGGCGGCCTGCGCAGGATCTTCGCCCTCCTCCTCTTCGGAGTGGCCGTGAAGATGTTCTTCCAGAAGTGACGCGCTATTTCGGCCACAGCCAGCCGAAGGTCCCCGCCGTCAGCAGACCGTACACCAGGCCATCGATCACGTCCTTCATGACCATGCTCCCGGTGTGGCCTCTCCAGATGCCATTGGTGATGTTCGCCAGACCGTAGCCGATGAACCCGGCCGTCCCCACCACCCGGAATACATGGAGATACGGCGTGCCCGCCGCCATGGTGTGCGCCGCCAGGTAAGCGATGAAGAAGCTCATCAGCAGCAGGTAGCCGAACCACTGTCCCAGGAACTTGGGCATCTGCGGCATGCCGGTGGGCAGGATGATCACCATCCCGTTCGGCCCCTGCTTCCACTTCTCCGCCATCTCCGCCGACTTCATCTGGTCGTGTTTGCAGTACGGGAACATGTACAGCCCGCGGGTCACTCCCGCGCTCCGCAGCGCGGCGCGCAGGTTGTCCTCCTCAGGAAGCTGGCGGTAGTCGCCCTGGTGGTACTTCAGGGCCATGTGCAGGATGGAACTGGCGATGAACACGATCACCGCCGACAGCACGATGGGCAGCCACAGGGAGGCGAGCGAAACCATGGATTGTCTCCTAAAATGGGGTGAGGGTCAGCGCAGCCTACGCCCAACCCGAACAAGGGTCAAGTTGTGCTTGGTACTGGGTACTTGGTACCTGGTACTACTGCAGCTTGGCGTATTCGTCCTTGGCTTGCTTCAGCAGCGGGATGTCAGGGTCGGCGTCTTTCCACAGCGCCAGGAAGTCCTGGTAGGCGGTGCGGGCGGCGGCCTTGTCGCCCTTCCCGGCGTAGGCGCGCCCCAGCTCCAGTTGGACCAGCGCCCGCGCCGGGTCAAACGGACTCACATACTTCAGGTCCACCAGGATGTGTCGGCACGCCGCAATGGCCTCGTCGTATCGTCCGGTCTGGCGCTGCGCGCTCGCCCGCAGATACTGCACCCAGAAGTCGCGTCCGTCGAATGCGCGCGCCGGCTCCAGCACTTCGATCACCTTGGCCGGGTTGCCGTGGTTTCCTTCCCACAGTGCCCGGGCTACCGGCAATTCGACCGACTGATACCAATCGTTCAGCGGTTCGCTCTTGGCCGCTGCCTCTGCCATGGGAATGGCACGAGCATCTCCGATATGAGCGAGAACCATCGCCGCAAGGAGCTCGAGGCGGGGGGAGCGGAACTCCTTGAATGCTTCGTCCACACCGCGCTCGGCCTCGGTACGCTTCCCCACCATGGCATAGAACCCGGCGCCTTCCATGATGTCCTGGGCCGCCACCTCCTTTGCTCCCAGACGCTGCAACAGTTCGACCGTCTTTTGCCGGGTCTGTCCGGCGCGGCGCAGCTGGCCATGGAGCGCGGCGATATTCGCCTCCATGTTCCATAGACCCGCGCGTCCCGGATCCGTGGCATTCAGTGCGGCGGTCTCTCGCTCGATCGCCGCCTGGTCCCCACTCATCCTCGCAATGGCCAGGAGCATTGCATGGTGCTCCGGAGAATTGATCTTTCTGGCCGTGGCCTCCGCCACGACCGCTTTGGCCTCGTCCACACGCCCCAGGCCCAGATATGCCGCCGAGGTGACGTTGTACCCGAACACCGAGTCGGGGTTCTGCCGCAACGCCTCCTGTCCATTCTCCAGCGCTTTCTCGAAGCGGCCCATGGTCAGGTACAGAGCGGCAAGGTTGGTGGTCGGAGCGAAGTCCCGCGGATACGTCTGCCGGAACAGCTCCCAGGCCTGGATCCCTTTCTGGATCTGCCCGCTGTCGGTGTAGTAGTGGCCGACGATGTAAAGCCGCTCGTGCTCGCTGGCCCGGTCCTTCAAGTCGAACGCCTTCTGCTGGTATTCCCGCCGCTGCCCGGACTCACCCAGGTTGTTGAAGATCGTGCCCAGCTTTCCGTAGGCGCTGGCAAAATTCGGGTCGAGTTCGATGGCGTGCTTGAAGAATGGGATGGAGCCGAGTTCGTCGCCTGAATCCCGCTTCGCGTCCCCCAGGCTGTACGCCTTCAACGCCTCCAGCGACGAGGTCGTGGCCTCGGTGAGCGGCTTGTCGAATTTCTGGATGGACGCCACCGATTCGCCCAGTTTTTCCCGCATCTGCCGCCCCGCTTTGTCCAGCGCTGCCAGCACCTCTTCCTTGCTGGAGGCCTGGCCTTCGGCGCGCGCGATGGAGTCGCCGCTGGCGGCGTTGATGGCTTCCAGCGTGACCACGTACTGGCTTCCCAGGCTGGCGATCGACCCGGTGAGCATGGCTTTCACGCCCGCGCGCTGGCAGATTTCCCGCCCCACGTCGCTGGTCACCCGCGTGTCCGGCGGGCGTCCCATGAACTTCAGCGTCTCCTGCACCTTGCGGTCGTTCACCACGTTCAGATACGGCGACTGCTCCAGGTCCACCGCCAGCGCTTTCTTTAGGGTGCCGTCGAACATCGAGTCGCCGGTGGTGTTGGTGAAATCGGTGAGCAGGATCCAATCTTTTTCCGTCATCGCCTTGGCGCGACGGGAATACAGGAAGCCGGCGACGCCCATGGCCACGACCACCGCGGCCGCGATGATCAGGATGTTGCGCGGGAATCGCCGCGCCGGGACCACTACGCTCCCCGATGACACCGCTGCTACCGCCGCCGTGGTCGCCGAGGAGGGTGATGCCACCGCAGGAGCCGAGGTGCCCGAAACCGGCGCCACTGCCGGCGACGAGCCCGAAGGCGCCGCCACTGCCGATCCGCTCGCCGCCAGGCTCTTGCCGGAATCCAGCTGCCGCTTCACCCGCTTCAGCTCGGCGCGCATCTCTGCCGCCGACTGGTAGCGCAGATCGGGGTCCTTCTCCAGCGCGGTGTTGATCACCCGCTCGAGCTCCGCCGGCAGCTCCGGATTCAGCCGCACCGGCGACGCCGGCGCCCGGTTCAGGATGGCGTCGAAGATCACCGCCGACGTCGCCCCGCCGAACGGCATCCGCCCGGTCGCCATCTCGTACATCACCGCCCCGAACGAGAACAGGTCCGAGCGCGCGTCAATCTCCTCCCCTTTCGCCTGCTCCGGCGACATGTAAGCGATCGTTCCGACCGTGGAGCCGGGGCTGGTGAGGTGCTCTTCGACGGCAGTCGCTTGCCCCGACAGGCCGATAACGGTGGCCGGCATCAGCTTCTGTTTGGCCAGTCCGAAGTCCAGCACCTTGGCCTGCTTGCGCTTGGTCAGGAACAGGTTGGCGGGCTTGATGTCGCGGTGGATGATGCCCGCGCTGTGCGCCGCGTCCAGCGCGTCGGCGATCTGGATGCAGTACTCCAGCAGCTGGTCCACCGGCAGCGGCCGGCCTTCGATGCGGTGCTTCAGGGTCTGGCCCTCCATCAGTTCCATGACGATGAAGTGCTGCCCCTCGTGCTCTCCCAGGTCGTGGATGGTGCAGATGTTGGGATGGTTCAAGGCGCTGGCGGCCCGGGCCTCGCGCTGGAAGCGTTCCAGCGCCGCCGGGTTGTTCACCAGATCGTCGGGCAGGAACTTGAGCGCCACCTTGCGCCCCAGGCGCAAGTCCTCGGCTTCAAAGACCACGCCCATGCCGCCGCCGCCCAGGCGCTGCAGGACCTTGTAGTGGGATACCGTTTGCCCGATCATCCGCCCTCAGAGTGCGGGCAGCATAGCACAGTAGCCCTTCGCGGAAGTCACTCTCGAGCGCGAATCCTTTCCCCTTGCGGCTGCATCTTGTCTGCGGCAGAATCTCTCAGGTTGTTTGTGGGAAGAGACTCTCCTTGGGGAGTGAGTTCATGCCGAAATTCGTGATCGAACGGGAGATCCCGGGGGCGGGCAAGCTGACGGCCCAGGACTTGCAGGGGGTCTCGCAGAAGTCGTGCTCGGTGCTGCGCGTTCTTGGCCCGCAGATCCAGTGGGTGGAGAGCTACGTGACCGACGACAAGATCTACTGCGTCTATATCGCGCCCAGCGCGGAGCTCATCCGGGAGCACGCCAAGCAGGGAGGGTTCCCGGCGAATCGCGTCTCGGAGGTGCTGCGGATCATCGATCCCACGACCGCCGAGGAGTCGCGGGCCGGCGCCAGGGTGGCGTAATCGCTACTGGTCCATGCGGACGATCTTGCAGGCGCCGGGGTCGCGCTGCTGCACCTGCACCTGGACACGCTCCGCGACCCGGCGCATCTCCGCCTGTACCATCTTCTGACGGACGGCCTGGGCCCGCGCCACCCGCGCCACCAGGGGGCTGGAAGCCACCTTGCCGGGCAGGTTGCTTTCCATGACGAATACCGCGATCACCACCGCGGCGAATGCGAGCGCATTGAGGAGCTGTCTCATAACACAGCCTTGGACGGTCCCGGACCGGGATGGTTAGCGGATTTTTCGTCCGCGCCAGAGCCTCAGCCCGAGTCTAGGGACCCCTGCCGTGACGGGTCTGCTTCAAGCACAGAATATGTTTCGACAAAGTAGCCCGCGCGCCCTCGCGCGGGCCTTATCGCCCTTCCGAGTATCGGCTTTACAGAACTTTACATTCCCTTGACCGAATCTTTACCCACCCAATAGCGCAGGCGTGTTCTTGCCATTGAGACGCGAGCGAGCATCAAAGAGTAAGGAGCACTGTATGAAACGCAAGGTTTTGACCATCGTTTGGATTGTGACGCTGACGGCGCTGGTTTTCACCGGCACCGTCTGGGCCAACGTAGCGGACCCTGACACGCGCAGCCAGGTCGCCGGCAGCGATAACTCCGGGGCCGTCATTCTGTACGCGCTGCCGTCGGCTGCCGAGATCCGCGTCACCGCCCTGCGCCCCGTGCAGATCCCGGGCGCCGTTCTGCAGCCGGGACAATATAGCTTTCGCTTGACCGATTCCGGCAGCGTCGTGGCCGTGAGCAACATCGACCGGTCGGAGTTCTACGGCAACTACCTGATCGTTCCCGCCAGCCGCAACCATCGCGACGACACTGTGGCCTACACCGCGGCAGCTCCGGAGGGCGGTCCGGATCGGATCACCGCCCTGTTTCGTCCCGGCTCGCTGTGGGGTTACGCGTTCCTCTATCCCAAGGCGAAGCAGGGGAACGTCCAGGTGGCAGCGAAGTGAAGGTCGGAACAACCGGACAAAGTAGCCCGCGCGCCCGCGCGCGGGCTTTTCTTGTCTTGCGCTAAAGGCGGTTATCGCCAGTCATCAGGGAGCGAGCGACCTGTCCATCAGGATCGGACCTCCGTGCTCGGCTATCGATGCAAAAACCTGCTGTCCTTGGAAGCGATAAGCCTCGTACGACCGCTGCACGCGGGCGACGAATCCCTGCTTGCGGAAGATGTGCTGCGAGACCTTGTTCGTCGCCTCGGTGACCGCCCGTTGATAGCCTCTGCGCCTGCCGTGCTCCAGGCAAGCCGCGACCAGTTGCTGTCCCACTCCGCGCCGGGCGACGCGATCGGAAACCCCGAGCAAGAAGAGGTGCAGCCACTCGCCCGGATGCACCGCCCGGCCGCCTCGGTATTCCGTATCTAACTGGCCCAGGATGTCGAAGATGGGATCGAACTTCGCGCTCAGCCGATCGATCCCCTCGGGCGGCGGCGAGGCCGAGTCCTCGGTCAGCAGCGCCCCGATCAGTTCGCCCGTACCAGCGAGCCGCGCCACGATCGTCAGACGCTCGGCTGCCGCCTTGGGACAGAACAGGCGGACGAATGCCTCGAATTCAGCAGCGGTCACATGAGCGGCAATGGCGGGCGGATCGTTACGGCTGAACACCTCCCCCAGAAGTTTCGCCATGCCTTCGGCGTCGGAGGGAACATAGACCGCGTACTCGATGGGCATTGGTTCAGGGGAATCTGCCACGGGGCCTCCTGCGATATGCGATTTTAGACTGCCCTTATACATCGCCCGGCCCTCCTTTGGTCATTGATCGGCGAGGGTGACGCGGCGCGGACGGACTAGAAGCTAGAAACGAGAAACTAGAAACGTCTTCCCAGCAGGCGCCAGGCCTCGCGGAACTTCTCGTAGCGTCCCCAACTGCCTTGGACGTGGGGGAAGAGGGCGAAGACGGTGACGGGGAGGACTTCGGCGGCGGGGATGATGTACCAGGCGTCGAAAGGAATGACCCAAGCAGCGAAGAAATCGAATTCGCCGAGGCGGTAGGAGCGGTGAGCGGAACCGTGAGCACCGATGGCATAGCGGCATTGATACTTGGTTCTGGTGCATTTGACCTGGATGCGCCACAACTTGCGTTGCACGCGTGCGCGCTGGCCGCGGCGACGTATGGCCTTGGAGTCGGGCACCTCGACGATGAAGTCGTAGGGTGCCATGCCCCAGACGGGCTTGGAGACAACGAGGCCGCGCTTGAGGCATTGCCAGAGGAAGGCACACTCCGCCTGATCCCCAAGATGTTTGGGGTACCGTGGCTTGGGCATTGGCGTGTGGGGCTGGAGACCAGCGACTGACGACTGTTTTTCCTATCTACTTCCAGAATACCAAGTTGGGAGGAGTTGTTTGCCCCTTTTCCACAGAACTCTATTTCCATCCGCATCAGGGGGTTAGCGGGATTTATGGCCTTCAGGGGTATTGACAAGATTTTGAGGTCCTTCGCTCCGCTCAGGATTTCGCCTGCGGGCTCCCGCTACGCTCACGCCCGCAAACCGGCTCAACTTAGCTGGATTCATAGCTTTCAGGGGTATTGACAGCAGAATCTTGCGGGGTGGTTCAGGGTATCGCTAGCTACCAACTACCAGCTACTAGCTACTTCCATAGCTTCCAGGGGTATTGACCACAATCTGGAGCAAGCTCTCGCCGAACGTTTGCCTCCGAGAGAAGCCGCCTTCAGGCGGCGCAAGGGCCGACACGCTACGGCGCAGCTGCCAGAACGGGAGTGATAGTAGTGTCAAAATCGCGGAGAAAGTTCGCTATGTTGTCGAAGGAAGCATGGGCGAGCGGGATCACATCTTCCGTCCTGTTCCACGCATGAACCAAACTCGTATTCGGATCAGTTCTGAAGGCGACTGAGAAGAGTGCACGCAATCGCATTTTCGAAGCCTTACCAGTCTCCCATTCGTTGGTCTGAGTGCAGATGCAATATTGTTCCAAACACTCACTGATGCCGGGGTTCCTGTCATACGCCGCCGGCAGACAGAGAGCTTCCAAATTACCCTCAACGCCGGTGGCTGGAAGCATCATGATGATGACCGCCGGCCCGTGCGCGGGAAAAGCAGGCTTCAGTGGTTCTGCTGGAACAGCAAGTCCAGCGTTTCTTATGTGAGCGCAGACCTCGTTGAAGGATTTGCCGGGGTCTATGTCATTGTCGGATACGACCAGGATGCCGCGGAGCCTGTCGAATCCGGGAGTCGCACTGATACCTGTCAGGAATTCGCCGAATGCTGCCCGTCCCCCCACGTCAACCGCACCATGGGAACCGGGGTGAAAAACATCGAAGTCGGGTAGACCGCGGGCCTCAATCAAATGACTGAAAAATGCGCAGTCGCTTTGCCCTTCGCAGACGATTAATCGGTTGCGCTGTAGCCTCTTTGGCATCTCTCATCGCACTTCAATCTCGTGCAGAATTGCACTCTCAAGCTGCCTCCCGGAAAACAACTTTGCGGTGCACTCGCGATCTTCTCTCTCCAGCCTAATCAACGAGAAATCTTGCTCGTGCCCTTCGAGACTAGACAATGCGGCTCTCAAGCATTCCAAACTGTGAGTTGAAGCGAACAGCTGGACGTCGAATTGGTCGCAGAATTTCAGCAATGTTCTCCAGAGCGGCAGAAGTCGCTCGTAGTAAAAGCCATTCTCGATTTCGTCAATTAGGACAATCCCATGCCGTAGGTTAGCGATAGCGAGGAGAATGCTGAGGTGCTTATTCACGCCACCGGACACCATTCCGATGGGCACCTTCTGTTTCATTGTCGCCACAGATGCATAGACCATCAATATCCCGGCGTTCGTTTCGAGGGAAAGACTCTGTATGTATGGAAACTCCTTTTGTAACGTCTCGACTACGACTTTCTCTCTATTCTGTTTACTGAGATCTGAGAATCTATTAGCTGTTTCTGTTGGATTCGGCGCCGAAGCCGCACTTGAGAAAAGGGCAACCGGAAGTACTTCGAAGGGAGCCTTGATTTCTAAGCCCTCCGCTGTAATTCGAGGCTGGGTTGTGAACTCCTTTCCAGTCGAATCCTTCCACGTAAATGAAATCGGAGCAATCAAGGTTGAATCCATTCCACCGTGAGTCAAGGGTATTCGCAACGATTGCTGTGCTTCATAGGCAATTGCAAGCGACCGAGTGTTGTTTGGAGAACCGGCAATTCGACTTGAGATGACGTTTGAGGCGTCTAACTCGTAAAAGAGATCTTGCCAGAGGGATTCATACGATGCTCTGTCCAGCGTAACCTGTATCGGTTGGCCTAAACCACGCTGAGCTCTTAGGCGCAAGGCGAGCTCCGGACTTCCACCAGCCGTCAAGAACAACGCCTCAAGTAGCGCTG
>DATKKJ010000199.1 GCA_035543055.1 Terriglobales bacterium
AACATAGGCCTCGGTGGAAGGACGGTTTCCCGCGATGGGCTCGTAGGGCCAGTTGTTAGTGTATGAGTAATTCTTCCCAGGGCGATTCGCCGTTGTGGCCCAGGCCGCCCAAGCGAAGTAGGCGGTCAGAGCTTTCAGCTCCCCGGGGTTCTGAATATAGTTGGCTGGTAGCCCGGGAGCGGCGTCCTTCCTGGTGAAGTAGTCGCTCCATTCGCGAAGCTGTGTGCGGTAGGCAGCCACCTCGCCTGAAGAGAGCCGGAGAGTTCGCGAGGCTGGTTCGTACCGGTTTTCCTTGAGCACCGTCATCGTCCGCGCAGATGCGACGCTCTGCTCGTCCGGGGAAAGCTGCGCAAAGAGTTTGCCGTAATTTTCGGTAGCGATCGTGTCCCGGGTCACTTCGCTGAGCCTATGCAGGTACTCCGCACTGTAATCAGGACCTAAGTAAGCCCCATGGCCCCACAGGGTTCCGTGCTCCATGAGACCGTACTTCAGGAAGACCTCTTGGCCCATTTGGATGTCGGCACCGGTGAAAACCACAGTTCCTGTTCCGTCCACGGCCTGCTCGGGGATCGGTGGAGCGTTCGTGTAGGTCAGAACCGTGACATAGGATAGAACCGAGAAGCCAGCGATCATTACGAGGATCGCAGAGTGTCTCCACCACGGAGAAAGACTCGGAGCGCCAGCAGGCGTGTCGACCATGATATGCCCCCCTCAATGATTCCTATTTATTACTATCGGAGCTTGCACGCAAGTCTCGCAGGCTACTCCGTGGTCCGCTGCCTCGATCTTGACGGGAACGTCACGATTCTCGTACTCATCAACGCGGCCTGACAGGGCAGGCTATTTAGCGGTTAACTGGCGTTAACAGCCCTTATCACAAGTAATCCCTGAGCCACCCATCCCTAGTGTCTGCGCGACCTGCGACCACAAGAGCGGTCAGAAAGCGAACCAAAGGCGCAAGTTAGTGATAAGCCGATTTATCAACAAACCATTCGCAATCAATCCTTGCCGATGTAGTGGAACGGGTAGGTCTTTCTGATTTCGGTCTGATAAGTCTTGGCCGTGATCTTGAAGAGCACATGGTCGGGCAATTCAGTCGGATACGTATCGAGAGCCTTTTTTGTGTCTTCGGCTGGAATAACAATTCCGGCCTCGGCATGCGTGGAAGTTATTGCCAAGAAGACTTTGCCGCGATAGCTGACCTCAGAGGCTTGATACGACGGTTTCTTTGAGTCTGTGGGTCTGAACGTCACCACTGTCCCGGTCTGTTGCCAGTGTCCCTCATCTGTGAGAAAAACCCCCATGTGCTCACGGTCAATCACGCTGTAACGACCATCGGCTCCGAGCTTCACATACGTAGCGCCCACGCCGTGCTCCGCCTTGAAGTAGCGCACTCTCTGCGCCGCAAACAGCGTGTTGCACGCAATAAGAATCGTAAGCAATATGGCGCTGCGTCCAATCCTGCCCATGCGGAAATTCCACATGATTCGAGAGACGAACTCAAGATAACTGGCGTGAACAGCCCTTAGCACAGGTTAGGGCTGCCACCCCCATTTGTTGCGCCGGGGAAATCAGCACCTACAAGGATGCCCCCGAAGGCGAAGGAAAGTGCCTGCCCCACGCGAGCTGCTTTTTCCTGCACCGGGCTTCCTCCGCCGGGTACGGAGTACTCAGTTCACAGCGCCGCCAGCAGGTGTCCTGCTTCCGCCGGCCTGCGGGTCCGCGCCAGCCGCCCGAACTGGTTGCGCAACTCCTCGTAGCGCGTGCCGACCTCCTGCACCGGCGTGGTGATGGACGGGAACCACACTCGTGCGTGCAGGATCGCCAGCACCAGCAGGGCGTACACCCGCAGCCGCAGCGCTGTATTGGCGATCTCCCGCCCCATCGCGGCCGCCTCCGCGTCCTCGCGGCTGAGCGCTTCCCCGATCCGCAGCAGGACTGCGGCGTTGGCCGCGCTGCGCTCCACGTACACGATGGCGGCGCGCAGCCGTTCCCGCTGCACCCGCCGGAACGCCGCCGCCGGCAGGTTCGTGCGCAGGAACTCGTCCTCCGCCGGGTCCACCAGGTTGCGGAACGCCGCCAGGTCCACCGGCCGGGTCGCGCTTCCGACCTCCTCCAGCGTGCCCTTGGCGGCCGTCGTACCCCGCGCCACGGAGAACAGGAAGACGGCCAGCCCGAATCCGGCGGCGACGAAGATGATGGTGATCGTCATCTCTGCAGCAACTCCAGCAGCGTCGTGTTCCAGCCCTCCACGTCCCAGCCCGACGGCCGTGGCGCCGGCCGCGGCTCCGCCGCCGGCCGCAAGACCGCCATCAGCCAGATCAGGATCGCGCAGCTGTAGGCGGCGCTTGAGATCAGGGACAGGACCGGCATGCTTTCGCGGTCAAAGTGCGTGACCACGGCGAACGTGACCAGCTCGCTGCTGCTCACCAAGGCGAGGCCGAGCCCGATCCCGAGCCGGACCGCGGTCCAGCGCAGCCCCAGGGACGCGTGTAACAGGAAGAACAGGAACAGCAGCCCTCCCCGCACGATGTTGATGCTCCTCTCCAGCGTGAACAGCCCGGCAAAGAAGCGGTCGAAGTCCCCGCCGTGCGCAGCAGCAGCGCTCACCACTGCCACCGCCGCCAGGATCACCGTCGCCCATTTCAGCAACATCCATCCCAGCTCGCGTATCCCCTGATACGCCCGGAACGTCACCGCGTACAGCTCATACACGACGGCGAACGACAGGATTGCCTCCAGCGCCTCCAGGTAACCGTAAGCCAGGGCATACCCACGGCGATGGCCCATCTGGTAAAGCGCGAAAAGGATCGCGAACCGCACGAGATGGCTCGCAATAAACGCAAAGAAGAACGGATACTCTCGGTACAGCCTCCGCCGCAACATCACTCCTCCGATGGCGCCCTGCAGCGCTATGCCGCTGAGCCACACCACGTATTGAAGGGTTTGCGTCACGGTGGCTTGACCGGCCAAGCATACCGCCCCGGCGGCCAAGCCACAATGACCTTCTCCTGGCGCCTATTACGGGCAGCTGCTGGGCGAGCACGTCGGCCAGGGGTCGATGCCGCGGGGGACCGGCGACGAAGATAAGGTGCTTGCAAGGGCGAGCAACAGGACTACAATCTGTACGAACCGTTTCACGGGAGACTCCTCATTGCCTGGTTGGCAATCTCCCGCTGAATGTCCCAGAAGGAGAGACACTGGGGCGGGGCGGACACGGTCCGTTCCGTGTTCCGAACTCGGAACAAGATGACGATTTCTTCCGCCTACGACGATTTTTGCGCTCGCACCCTGAGCGCCCTGGCCGGGGCCTGGCAGCGCCTGCAATACCTGGCGCAGCTGCGCGCCCCCGATGGCCGCTATCAGCACTGGGGCCTGGCCCGCACCTTCGGCGACCACGCCGCCCAGCGCGCCTTGGCCCAGGCCCACTCCGAGTTGTTCCTGGAAATATTGCGGACGCCCCTGCGCCGCCTGGACGGCGAGTATTCAGCCGAGGAGGCCGCGCAGTGGTCTTCTTACCTGCCGGAGAATGCGGAAGGCGGGAGCCCCGAGCACTTCAGTTCAGTCGTTTCGGCCCTGGCGGCGTTGTCCGCGGCTCGGCGGCCGTCACCGACCCCAGGCGCATAGCCACCCCGATCACCTGGCCGATCACGTCCGCTTCCTGCGGGTAGGGCAGCATCCGCACCGGCACCGGCGACAGCGGATGCGGCTGCAGCGTCAGCTGGTCTCCTCGCAACGAGCACCAGCAGCAGGTGTACCCACCACGGGTTTCCACGAAGTAGATGGGGCGCTCGTATTCCGAGCGCCACATCCCTTCCGTCACCTTGTTCACCGATTCGTCGATCTGCACGAACGACCCCGGCATCAGGATCGGGTACATGGTGTAGTCTTCGCTGCCGATGTAACCGTAGGTGTAATCGGTATTGGCGAACTTGGCCAGGTACGCCAGCGGCACCAGGCCCCACTGCTCCACCATGCGTCCGAAGTTCACCGTCCGGCGCAGGTCGAATCCCGGGTCCAGCCGCAGCGGCACCTGCACGCTGGGGGGGTCGCAGACCGTGCTCAAGTGGGTCTTGGCGGGCTCCACCGCCGACAGGTCGGTGGCGCTCGCGTTCAGGTCGATGCCGTACCAGTCGAACAGCTCCCGGATGTCCCGCCGGTAGATGACCGCCAGCGTGTACAGCCGGTACAGGCTGGGCAGGATGCCCTTGCTCTCGATGTCCGACAGCCGGCTGAGGGTGAGCACGAAGTTCTCGTTGCCGTGCTTGGCGGCGATGCGCAGGCTGGCCGCCTCCACGTCCCGGATGGTCAGTCCAAGCTCTTCCCGCAGCGCCCGCAACCGCTGCCCTGTCCTGAACGACACCGATCTCTCCTTATACCTGGGTACCTGGGCTTTCTCGTTGATGGCCGATATCTTACCCGCGTTTCTCCGCCTATACTAGGGTTTGCCTGCTCTTCGCGGGTCCGTAGCTCAGCGCTAGAGCAGACGGCTCATGATTTGAGGCGTTTAGCGGGCGTGAGCGACCCTGAGCGAAGTCGAAGGGGAGCGGGAGTCCGCTGCCGAAATCCTGAGCGACGCTCCGTCGCGAAGGACCTCTATACTGGCAATTGGGGCCCGTAGCTCAGCGGTCAGAGCAGGGGACTCATAATCCCTTGGTCCCTGGTTCGAATCCAGGCGGGCCCACCAAGACCGTTTGTAGCCTACCGGTATTTCCCGGTCAGGGCGTTCCAGCGGATCTTCAGCATCTCGACAAACATCCGGGTGCCGTCGCGCAGGGGCGAGATCTTGGAGCGCTCGTCGTGGGCCCAGCGCACTGGCACCTCGTGGGTCTTCAATCCCAGCTGGTCGGCGATGAACAGGATCTCCGGGTCGAAGCCCCAGCGCTCGATGCGCTGGCGGGGGAAGATGAGGCCCGCGGCGCGGCGGGTGAAGGCCTTGAAGCCGCATTGTGTGTCCTTGTAGCGCAGCCCGAGCATCACCCGCAACAGCAGGTTGAAGATGCGCCCGGCGGCCTGGCGGTAGAGCGGCTGGCGCTCGGTCTGGAGCGCGGGGTC
>DATKKJ010000200.1 GCA_035543055.1 Terriglobales bacterium
AGAACCAGTCTTCCTATCTCACCTGGAGCGAGGGCCGGGCGAAAGAAGAAGTGGCCGCCGTGCTGCGCCGGGAGTTCCTGGTGAGCGAGGAGCGCGCCGACAAGCTGTCGGGCGCATGGGGACGCCACCCCCTGCTCGGCCGCATGTACCTGCCTGCCTACCGCTCTGGAACGGAGCGGGTCGCGGAGCTGCGGCGCGTACACCCGCCGAAGCACGTGTTACCGGTCCTCTATGGCTGCCACGGGCTGGTGGATATTGAGACGGTGAACCAGGTCCTGCCAGGGACGCGCTGAGGGCCAAGGACAAGGCAGATTGATCAGATCTCGCGTCGGCCTTCCATGGCCTTGATCATGGTGACTTCGTCGGCATACTCGATGTCGCTGCCGACCGGGATCCCCATGGCGATGCGCGTGACCTTGAGCTGGGGCCGCCGGATGGTCTGGGAGAGATAAACGGCGGTGGCCTCGCCTTCGACCGTGGGATTAGTGGCCACGATCACCTCATCTACCTCGCCCCGGTCGATGCGCTTCATCAGGTTGCTGATCCGCAGGTGCTCCGGCCCGACGCCGTGCAGCGGCGAGATGGACCCGTGCAGCACGTGGTACACGCCGTTGAAGTGACGGGTTTTCTCGATGGCCGCGATGTTGGTGGGTTCCTCCACCACGCACACCAGCCGCTGGTTGCGGGTAGGGCTAGAGCAGTAGGTACAGGGATCGACGTCGGTGATGTTGTTGCACACCGAGCAGAGATGCAGCTTCTTCTTGACATCGCGGATGGCGCCGGCGAGGGCCTGGGCATCGGTCTCCTCGGAGCGCAGGATATGGAAGGCCAGGCGCTGCGCACTCTTGGAGCCCACACCGGGCAGTTTCTTCAGTTCTTCGATGAGCCGCGCCATCGGCTCGGCAAATTTGGACATCAGAGCAGTCCCTGCAAGCCTCCGAGCATTCCGCCCAGGCTCGATTGCATCGCGTCGTCCACCTTGCGCCCGGCCTCGTTCACCGCCGCCACTACCAAGTCCTGCAGCATCTCGACATCGCCGGACTTGACCGCTTCCGGGTCGATGGTCACCGCCAGCACCTGCTTGGCGCCGTTCATCTTCACGGTCACCGTGCCCCCGCCGGCCGATGCCTCGACGATGGTCTGGCGCAGTTTCTCCTGCAACTGCTCGGCCTGCTGCTTGACCGCCGTCATCATCTCCTGGAGCTTTCTCGGATCGAAGCCACCCATGGCAGATCTCTTCCGGTTCAGCGGCCTTTGTCGCGATGGTCGATGACGGTGCGGATCTCGGCCCCGAACTTCTCCTGCATGCGTCGCACCACGGGATCGTCGGCGGCCCGCGCCCGCGCCCCCGGACCGCCATTGGCAGGACGCGCCGGAGCCGCCTCGGCGACCGCCTGCCCCGGCGCCACGCGCAACCGCACCGGCCGGGCCGCCGCCGCCGAAGCGGCTTCGTTGGCCACCCGCCTGGCCTCCGCGTTCATCGCCATCTCGACGAACTTGGCGCCGGCCGCAACTTGGACCACTACCTCGCCGCCCTGCGTGCTCCACTCTCCCGCCGACAACATCGACACCACGCTCTGCTGCCGCGCATTCTCCAACGCCGCCAGCACCGCCTCGCGGATATCCCCGGCCGCCGGCAACGGTGCCGGCATCGCCTGGGGAGCGGGCTCTCCGGCGATTGCGACCGCCGTCGCCGCCCGGCTGTAAGGCTGCGTTTCCACCGACATCTCCGGTTTGCGCGTACCCTCTTTGCGGGCGCGGTCGGCTTCGAAGGGCGAAGGCCGGGGTGGCGCAGCCGCCCCCGGCTGCGCTCCCATGCCTTTGGCCGGGACAAAGGGGGATGCCACTGCTGGACGTGCTTCAGAGGACCGTCGTTCGGTCGCTGTCGTCGCCCCGCTCAGGATCTCCTCAATAGGCAGCAGCCGCTGCGCGTGCACCATCTTCAGCAGCCCCAGCTCCAGGTGGAAGCGCTGCTCCTGCCGGTAGCCGAGTTCGCTGTGGGTGCGCAACAGGATCTGCAAGAAGCGCGCAAGGTCTTCCTCGCTGAACAGCTCCGCTACGCGCCCGACCCGCGCACGTTCATCGGAGGAGATCTGGAGCAACGGGGAGTCCTGTCCCGCGATCTTGGCCACCGTGGTGTTGCGCAGGAAGCGGACCATCTGGCGCGCGAAATGTGCCGGGTTCTGGCCCTCGGTTACCAGCTTGTCCACCAGCCGCAGGACTTCTTCGCTGGAGTTGCGCGCCACCGCCTGCATCATCTGTTCCAGCACTTCCGCGGGCACCGCTCCCACCAGGTCGCGCACCAGACCCGCCGTCAGGGTGGTGCCGCAGCAAGCGATCGCCTGGTCCATGATCGAGAGGGCATCGCGCATCGAGCCGTCTCCGGCTTCGGCCAGCATGGCCAGGGCATCGTCGTCAGCCTTGATCTTCTCCTTGCCGGCGATGTCGCGCAGCTGGCCCACGATCTCGTCGAACTTCACCGCATGGAACGAGAAGTGCTGGCAGCGCGAGCGGATGGTCTGCGGGATGTCCTCCGGCTGGGTCGTCGCCATCATGAAGATGACGTGCCCGGGCGGCTCCTCCAGCGTCTTCAGCAGCGCATTAAAGGCGGCATCGGTGATCTGGTGGGCCTCGTCCAGGATCCAGATCTTGAAGCGGTCGCGCGCCGGGCGATAGCGGGCGGCGTCACGCAGCTCGCGGATCTCGTCGATGCCCCGGTTGGTGGCGGCGTCGATCTCGATGACGTCCACCGAATTGCCGGCTCGGATCTCCTGGCACGAGTCGCACACGCCGCAAGGCTCGGCTACCGGTTTCTCGCTGGAGCGGCAATTCAGCGACATGGCCAGGATGCGGGCGATGGTGGTCTTGCCGATCCCGCGGTGTCCGCTGAAGATGTAGCCGTGCGCCACACGCCCCTGCTCGATGGCGTGCTTCAGGGTGCGGGTGACGTGGTCCTGCCCGATCACCTCGGAGAATCTCTGCGGACGGTACTTGCGCGCCAGGACCTGGTAGCTCATCGGGAAGTCCGATTATACCGTGCCCCCGTCCGGCTCCTCGGGAAGTGGTGCGCCGCAGTGCGGGTTCGCACTTGCAAAGGGCCGACTGGGGCGGTAGGCTTGCGGCCAAATGGGCCGCAAGCTGCACCGGTAGGAGGCGTTGTGGCGTTAAAACTGTCGGTCAAGAACGTCAACGGCGTGACCGTGGTGTACTGCTCGGGCCGCATCGTGTTCGGGGAAGAAGCGGCGGAGCTGCGCGAGCGGGTGAAAGAGATGCTGGCCACCGTCCGCCAGATCGTCCTCAACCTGGGTGGCGTCAGCTACATCGACAGCGGCGGTCTGGGCACCCTGGTCGGCCTGTACACCTCCGCCCGGTCGGCCGGCGGAGAGATCAAGCTCGCCAACCTTACCCAGCGGGTGCGCGACCAACTCCAGATCACCAAACTGGTCACCGTCTTCGAGGTCTTCGACAGCGAGGAAAAGGCGGTGAATTCCTTCGCGACGCAAGCCACCGCTTAAGGCGCGTTGCGTTTTATCCCTGCCTAGCGTGGAGGCCCCTTGTCGAGGTTGCGATGGCTGACACCGGCTATTCGATTTCTCCCCCTCCAAACGAACCAGCAGAGGCGCCGCGCAAGAAGAAAAGCCTGCTGAAACTCTCTCTGCTGGCGACCGCGCTACTGTTCGGGTATCTCCTCTACCAATGCGGAACAGGGCTGCACAAGGGCATGAAACTCGGGGAGGCGGCAGTGCAGGACTTCCACTCGATGCTCAACGCCAGCCAGTATGATCGGATCTACGACCAAGCGTCTGAAGAGTTCCAGCAATCCGGGAAGAAGGAGGAGCTTACGGCCTTCTTCAAGGCCGTCCACGACAAGCTGGGAGACGCGGGCGAGACCCACAT
>DATKKJ010000201.1 GCA_035543055.1 Terriglobales bacterium
TACGTGGTGCTGGTCATGTCGCAAAAGGGCGTGGACGCGGTCATGAAGGGCAAGATGAAGTTGGGCACGGATGCGAGCGTGGCCGCGGGTCCGACAGGAGCGACCTCGGCGTCCACGGCCGATATGTACACCTACGGAAGAGCGAAGGGTGCGTTCGCCGGAGTGTCGCTGGGCGGCGCCTCGCTGGAAGCCGACAACGACGCCAACAAGCGGCTTTACGGGAAAGCGGTCGAGGCGCAGGAACTCGTGATCAAGAACAGCCTGCCGACGCCGGAGGTCGGCAAGGCGCTGATCGGTCTGCTCGATACCAAGGCGGGAAAGCGGGCGAAGTAGCCCATAGTACATAGCGCGTAGTACATAGCGAACAAAAGAGGCCGTGCTGGCATGCACGGCCTCTGGGCTGGTACGGGTTGCTTCTAGGCGCGGCGAGGCACGGGCTGGCGGGCCTCGTCGAGCAGGATCTGGGTCATGTTGCTGCGGCGGGCGTCGCGCTCGGCCTGGATGGCCTCGAGACGCGCGCGCCAGGGAGCAAGGTCGATCTTGCGCTCGGGCGGCGTGGCCAGGCAGGCGTCGATCAGCTCGCGGTAGAAGCGCACGATGCCGGCGACCAGAGGCACCGGATACTCGCGCCCCTGGATCTTGAGGCAATGGACCCCGAGCGTGATCAGCGGGGGGATGTCGTCAAGATAGAAAAAGGCATCGTTCTTCAGCGCCACGGCGGGCTCCAGCAGCTTCTTGCCGTCAAAGAGCTCCCATTTCTCCAGGCAGACGCGGTAGTCGAGGCCGCCGCGGTTGGGGCTGCCGCGGAACAGGTCTTTGCCGAACTCGTCGGTGGTCCGCTCCAGCCGGTGGTAGGGCGACATCCAGCATTTGCCCAGGTAGGTGTAGCACTTGTTGGCGTGGATAAGGACCTCGATGCCGACATCGAGGGAAGTCTTGCGCGAGGCCAGCTCGCGCAGGGTGAGCTTGGTGTCGGCCACCACCTGGGTGACGCCGATGGAGCGGTAGAAGGCGACGTCCTCGTTGTTGAGGATGTTGGCCCCGATGCTGGCGTGGATGACGAGCTGCGGGAAGCGCCGGTGCACCTCGGCGATGGCCCCGACGTCGGTCATGATGGCGCCATCGACGCCCCAGGCGACGAACTTCTCCATCTTGCGCAGGAGCGCGGGCAGCTCGGAGGACTGCATGTTGGTATTGATGGCGACCCGCAGCTTGGCTCCGCCGGAGTGTACGATGCCGACGGCTTGGTGCAGCTGTTCATCGGAAAGCTCATAGGCGTCGCGGCGGCGGCTCCAGCCGCGGGCCCCCACATAGACAGCGTTGGCGCCGCTGTCCACGGCCGCCTTGGCCATCTCCAGATTCCCTGCCGGGGCGAGTAATTCAACCATGGCTTTCCTCCAGCTTAACAAGTATAGATGAGACGCCCTGACAAGCGTCTCTACCCTTATGAAAGAACGACCAGCGGCGGTTCCTGCTTAGCGGCAAATTCGGCTTTGCCGATGTATTCCACGCCGCTGCGCCCGAAATAGAAACCATTGCACAGCCCGACCTCGGTATGGCGGCGGACCAGCTCCCAGGCCGGCTCCTCCACCACCGACTCCCTTTCGCCGACGGACTCCAGCGCCGCGCGGTAGAGACGGGCGATCTCGGAGCGGTAGGCCGGCGACTCGTAGGCGGCTTCGATACGGAACATGGAACAGCCGGCTGCGGCCAGAGCGGGAAGATGCTCGAGCATGCATACATCCTTGCCGCTGAGCACGCCCTTGCCGACCGAGCGCATGGCCCAGTCGCCCTGCTTCAGGAAAAGGTCCTTCTGGCACAGCACCGGACACTTGTCCGGCCACTTGTCTTCGTACTCCAGCAGGAAGCAGTAATCCGAGACCCCGAGCGGCATCTTGCCGTGGACCAGGATCTCGGCGGGCAGGCCGGCGGCGGCGGCGATGCTCTTCACTTCCTCCAGGCTGATCTCGTAGTTGGGAGTGAAGCGCACGGCGCCGTAGTCGCGGAGGACGGCCGCGCCGGCATCGGTGTAGACATTGGCGTAACCGCCGATGTGCACCGGCATCTGCGGGAAGTGCTCGTGGACGGCTCGCAGGACGCCCAGGTTATGGGCTTCGATGGCATCGGCCCCGGCCTGGGCCGCGGTTTCCAGTGCCTGCTCGACCTTGGGGAGACTGTCGTTGCGGGGCGCGGCGTAGGTGCTGACGTAGGCGCGCAGACCCAGGTCCTTCACCCGCTGGATGCCTTCGCGCAGGTCGGCCATCTTCTCCAGGAAGTTGTCCTCGAAAAGGCGGCAGTAGATGTTGCCGAGGTAGACCGCGTCGTAGGAGCTGAGGTCGGATTCGCGCAGGCTGCGCAGGTTGGAGATGGTCGTGTTGAGTTCGAAGTTTCGCATTCAACGTCCTTGTACGGTCCACATGGCCGGCAGCTGCGCCGGGGTCCACTGCCGGGGTATGCGCTGGCGCCAGGAATCGACGGCCAGGCGGTACTGCCCCACGATCACTCCCACCGATTCCGGCGGGAGGCTGCGGCCCTGGATCTTGATGACATCGGCGCCGGCGTCGAGGAAGGCCGGGACCTCGGAGATGCGGCTGAGCTGGCGGCTGGGAAACAAGCGGCGGTCCACCTCGATGCCGTCCTTCACCACCGCCCAGGGCTGCTGGCAGATGCGGAAGCAGGCGCCGACGCCGCCGCGCTTCACGCTGCCGGCCAGCCGCACGGCGTCGGGACGGTCGGCGGCGGCAAAGTG
>DATKKJ010000202.1 GCA_035543055.1 Terriglobales bacterium
GCCGGCGACCAGCGGGATCACGAAGAATAGAATCACCGAGAAAAGCAAGACTCGGAACGGCACATTGAGCGACGACGCCCCGCTCACCAGAAAGCGCACGATGGGCGCGAACAGGAACAGCATGATCAGATCGTTCACCGAGACCTGCACCAGGGTGTAAGCGGGGTCGCCATCGGTGAGATAGCTCCAGACAAAGACCATGGCGGTGCAGGGGGCAGCGGCCAGGATGATGACTCCGGCGATGTACTGGTCGGCGTCGGCGGGCGCGATCCAGGCGGCGAAGACGTGGCGGAAGAACAGCCAGCCGATCAGGGCCATCGAGAATGGCTTCACCAGCCAGTTCACGAACAGCGTGACCAGCAAGCCGCGGGGACGGCGGCCGACGTTGCGGATGGCGCCGAAGTCCACCTTCATCATCATGGGCGTGATCATCAGCCAGATGAGGACGGCGATGGGGATGTTGACCTGGCTGCCGCGGCCGAACTCCATCCGGCGGAGTGCGTCCACGGCGGCCGGCGCCCACTTGCCCAGAGTGAGGCCAGCGAGCATGCACAGCCCGACCCAGAGGGTCAGGTAGCGCTCGAAGAAGGCCAGGCGGCGCGGGGCGGCGACTGGTGGGGCGACCTGTTCAGCGATCGGCATGCGGGGTTGTCTTTTCTCCGCGCAGGGCGGAATAAGGGCGGAACGCGCTGACCGTGCAGTCACCATGGCGGATGGCGTGCTTCAGTTTTTCCACGTCGGCGCGCAGCGCGTCATCACGCCGGCATATCTGTCGCAGGAAATCGAACAGGAGGCGCGCCTCACCTTGGCAGACTTCCGACAGCCTGTAATAGACGCGGAAGCCCTCGCGGCGGTCCAGCACCAGCCCGGAGTTCTTCAGGTAGGTGAGGTGGCGGGAGACGTTGGGCTGGGGGGACTCCAGCACGTGCTGGATTTCGCAGACACACAGTTCGCCGTGCAACAGCAGGTTCAGGATGCGCAGGCGGTTGCCGTCCGCCAGCCCCTTGAAGATGCGCTCCAGTTCGCTCATCCGGTCGACCTCTTGCGTATATTCGCATATATGTATAGAGTTGTCGAGATATTCGCGCCCGCGAAGATGGATCCAGTCCCAGGTGCGAGGTGCCGACCATGCCAGGAGCCTACAACGTACTGTTTCTGTGCACGGGCAATTCAGCTCGTTCGATCATGGCCGAGGCCATCCTGAAGCGCAAGGGTCTTCCCAATTTCGTTGCGTACAGCGCCGGCAGCCATCCGGCGGGCGAGGTCAATCCGGAGGCGATCAAGCAGCTGCAAGCCGCGCACTTGCCTACTGGGGGACTGCGCAGCAAGAGCTGGGAAGAATTTGCGGGGGAGGGTGCGCCGGCGATGAACTTTGTATTCACCGTCTGCGACAACGCCGCCAAGGAGGTTTGTCCGGTTTGGCCGGGCCAGCCGATGACTGCCCACTGGGGCATTCCCGACCCGGCTGCCGTCGTGGGTAGTCCGACCGAGGTGTCGCGCGCCTTTCGTGAGGCGTTCGTCGCGCTCGACCGCCGTATCAGTCTCTTCATCTCCCTGCCGCTGCAGAGCCTCGATAAGTTCGCCATTCAGAAAGAGATCGAGCGCATCGGCCGCGAATGAACGCACCTATGGCCTAGGGATCCCGTCGACTTCGCTCAGGATGACAGATGGGCAGGATTCACAGCCGCGGGCGGCTGTGCCACACAAGATTCAGACCTGGATCTCCATGCCCTCGCTGGCGGCGCGGACCTTGGGATAGTGGTCGCGGGCGGTCCTGACGATGGAGTCGATGCACTCGTCGGAGTGGTCGGGATCGTGGTGGAAGAGCACCAGCTCCTTGGTGCCGCTCTCCATCACGATGTTCACCGCCTCGCGCCAATGGCTGTGGCCCCAGCCGCGCTTCTTGGCGGCGTATTCCTCGGGCAGGTACTGGGCATCGTAGATGAGCACATCGGCGCCCTGGGCCAGCTTGCGGACGTTCTTGTCAAAGACCGGGTGACCGGGCTCGTTATCGGTGGCGTACACCAGCACGTGGTTCTCGGTCTCCAGGCGGAAGCCGAGGCAGCCCTGGGGATGGTTCAGCCACATGGACTGGATGACGCAATCGTCAAAGGCGATGCGGTCTTCCTCGATGTCATAGAAATTGCGGTGGGCGGCCATCTCGCTCATGTCCACCGGGAAGTAGGGATCCGACATCTGTTCCTCGATGGCGCGCTGCAGGCCGCGCGAGCGGCTGGAGGAGTGGAAGAAGAAGTAGTTGTCGGGGTTCTCGTAGAGCGGCTGGAAGAAGGGGATGCCCTGGATGTGGTCCCAGTGGAAGTGGGAGATGAAGATGTGGGCGTGGATGGGCTTGCCGTTGAATTCCTTGGTCAGTTGCTTGCCCAAGTTGCGGAAGCCGGTGCCGCAATCGAAGACGTAGATGTTGCCGTTGACGCGAACCTCGACACAGGAGGTATTGCCGCCATAGCGGAGGTTCTCCGCCTGCGGAGTCGGTGTCGATCCTCGCACGCCCCAGAACTTGACCTGCATGGGCCTCCGCCGGCCGCACAGCCGGCTCCTGAATCCGTCGTGCCCCAGCGCGCCCCGAACAGGGCGCACCACTCCGTCCGCTCACCGCCCAGGTATCGGCGAACTGTACGCTTGCAAGGGCGCGCTACCGCACGTCCGATGCGGCTCGGGGAAGGACCTTTTGGGCGATGAACGGCAGCAGTATAAGCCAACTAAGGCTTGGCAAGTCAATACTTTCCGGAGTACTCGGTACTCAGTACTCGGTACTCAGTTTGGCACCGACTAAGAGCAACCGACGCCCCTCTCCCAGCGGCGGAACAACCCGCAGCCGCAAGGAGCGAACCCTAACTCTTTATAATGCGGGACGTTAACTGAGTACTGAGTACCGAGTAACTGAATACTTCTTCGCCATGCGCCCTGATTTCGACCAATTCGCCGACCTGGCCAAGCAAGCGACGCTCATCCCCGTCTCGCGCACTATCACCGCCGACCTGCAAACGCCGGTCTCCGCCTTCCTGAGCATCGCCGCCGGCGAGCCGTACTCGTTCCTGCTGGAATCGGTGGAGGGCGGAGAGAAGATCGGGCGCTACACCTTCCTGGGCGCGCGGCCGTACATGATCGTGCGCTCGCGGGGAGAAAGACTCGAGGTCGAGCGCAGCGGGCGCCTGGAACGAAGTGAAGGCGACGTGTTCCGTACGTTACGAGACCTGTTCAGCGCCCACCGCGTGGCGCCGGTCGAGGGCCTGCCGCCGTTCACCTCGGGCGCGGTCGGGTTCTTCGCCTACGACATGGTGCGGCGGCTGGAGCGGTTGCCGGAGCGGGCGCGGCCGGACATCGACGTCCCTGACTGCGTCCTGATGTTTTTCGACCGCCTGCTGGCCTTCGACCACGTGCGCCACCAGATCCACATCCTGGCCGCCGCCGACGTCAGCCGGGAGAAACCGCGCAAGGCCTACGAGCGCGCGCTGCGCGACATCGCCACGCTGGAAACGAGACTTGCCGTCGGCCCGCGCAGAGCCGATGTGCGGCACAAACCGGCGCGCGGGGCGATGAAGACCACGGCCGCCACCTCGCCCAAGCAGTTCATGGACAGCGTGCGCCGGGCCAAGGAGTACATCGCCGCCGGCGACATCTTTCAGGTCGTGCTCTCGCAGCGCCTGGAGTTCATCCCCGGCGTCCGGCCGTTCGACATCTACCGCGCGCTGCGCACCGTGAATCCGTCCCCGTATATGTACTTCCTGCGGATGGGAGACAACCACGTGATCGGCTCTTCGCCGGAGATGCTGGTGAAGGTGACGGGGCGCAAATTGGAGTACCGGCCGATCGCGGGCACCCGCTGGCGCGGCAAGGATGACGCCGAGGACCAGCGTCTGGAGGAAGAACTGCGCTCCGACGAGAAGGAACGCGCCGAGCACGTCATGCTGGTGGACCTGGGCCGCAACGACGTCGGCCGGGTCAGCGAGTACGGCACGGTGAAGGTGCGCGACCTGATGTACGTGGAGCGCTACTCGCACGTCATGCACCTGGTGTCCGCGATCGAGGGCAAGCTGCGCGCGGGACTGGGGCCGCTGGACGCCTTCGCCGCCTGCTTCCCCGCCGGCACGCTCACCGGCGCGCCCAAGGTGCGGGCCATGGAGATCATTGAAGAACTGGAGCCGGTGCGGCGCGGCGTGTACGGCGGCTCGGTGCTCTACGCCGACTTCGCCGGAAACTTGGATTCCTGCATCGCCATCCGCACCCTGATGATGGACAAGACAAAAGCGTTCGTCCAAGCGGGCGCGGGTATCGTCGCCGATTCCGACCCGCAGCGCGAGTACGAGGAGTGCGTCAACAAGGCCAAGGCCGTGGTGCGGGCGGTGGAGCTCGCAAGAGAAGGTCTTTGACCTGCGAAGCAGCGGACAAAATCTGAGATCTGAAATCTGAAATCTGCAGTCTGCAATCCTTAGCGAAATCGATTGCAGATCTCAGATTGCAGATTTCAGATTTGAGATTTTGTAGCCCCGAACGTCAGGGTGTCATATCGTCGCAAAGTTGTTCGGGATCGCGGGCCTTTCCCTGTCGCTTGCATTTCTTCGCCGACTCGCTCAAGACATAGATGATGCAGTCGCAAAAGGCGTCGCCATCACCGTGCCCCCAGTGATGAACCACCACTGTACGGTTGTCGAGCCACCGTGCAACGCCGAAATACTCGTGGTGGCCTCCCGCTAGACCCTTTACGAAGTGTTGAATCTCTTCTTGCACATCAATCCGAGGCGTGCTTTCATCGACCGCAACGACGTAGGTATTTGTAAAGTCGCTTCCCGCGTGGTCGTTTAGGGCAAAGTGCTTACTGTCAGGCGCCCACAGCACGGCCGCTGACCGGCCGTACTCGTACACTTTTCGGCTTTGACCTGTCTTCCTCTCCTTGAGAAAGATCGAGTGGTGCGGTTCTTTGTCGCTATCGACATTGATCAGCTCAAACCGTTTGTCAGGAGAGAGCAAATGCGCGTTTCGACCGGGGAAATTCGGCGGATATGGCCTGAGCGTGGGTAATCGTTGAAAGCAGAATCAGACTTACAACAAGAGAGCTTGCAAATGTCATGTGCAGGCCACTATAACGCCAAGAAATTCGCGATCAGCCTCTTCCCGTCTTCCGTCAGCACGCTTTCCGGGTGGAACTGCACGCCTTCGACGGGATACTTCCTGTGGCGCAGGCCCATGATGATGCGCGAGCCGTCGGCGTCGCGGGTGGTGGCGCTGATCTCCAGTTCCTTCGGCAGTCCCTTTTCGCTGACGATCAGCGAGTGATAGCGGGTAGCGGTCATGGGCGAGCGCACGCCGGCGAAGATGGTGCGGCCGTCGTGCTCGATCTGGCTGGTCTTGCCGTGCATCAGGTGGGGCGCTCGCACGACCTTCCCGCCGAAGGCCGCGCCCAGCGCCTGGTGACCCAGGCAGACGCCCAGCACCGGCGTCTTGCCGGCGAAGTGGCGGATGAGCTCGATGCTGATGCCGGCCTCCTGCGGCGTGCACGGTCCCGGCGAGACCAGGATGTGCGAGGGCCGCAGCCGCTCGATCTCCTCGACCGTGGTCTGGTCGTTGCGCCGCACCTCGACCTGCTGGCCCATCTCGCCCAAGTACTGGACCAGGTTGTAGGTGAAGGAATCGTAGTTATCGAGCACGAAGACCACGCCTTATTGTAGCGGCTTTGCTATGTCCTTCGGAGGCAGCGTCTTAGGGCGCGCGCCAAGGGCATGTCCAACTTGTACCTTGACACCCACAGCGGGGGAAGGTGATTCTAGGCGCTCACGAGAGTGGAGGCCTATGGCGGAAACTTCACCGGAACAGCGGGCGACGCGGCGGTTTGCGCTACGGCTGCCCGTAACCATCAAGTTCAGCGACGGCGCCTCCACCGATGCGCAGGCCCAGACCCGCGACGTCAGCGCCCGCGGCGTCTTCTTCTACATGGATTCGAAGATCGAAGAGGGCTCTCCCATCGAGTTCACGCTCACCTTGCCGCCCGAGATCACGTTGACCGAGAGCATCCGGGTACGCTGCCGCGGCAAGGTGGTGCGCGTGGACCAGGCAGGCCCGGGCAACCGGATCGGCATCGGCGCGGTCATTGAGCAATACGACTTCGTCTCCGAAGTGCAATGATCCCCGAAGGCGGCCTGCGGGCGCGCCTTCCTTGTTCCCCCTGAGTTCCTCTACCCCCTGCCGGTCGTGTAAGATGGCCGCCACCTCATGAAGTTCCGGCTGTCATTCTGCTGCGTCGCCTTGCTCTGCCTGGTTCCCTGCGCCTACGGACAAAAGACCCTCGGAGAGGTCTATGCCACCGACGCCACGGTGAAAGGCTCCGTGGTGCTGGCGGGAGGGGGCACGCGCCTGATGAGCGGCTCCTCGGTGAGCGCGGGCGAGGCCACCGCCGTGGTCAAGCTGGCACGCGGCGGCGAGGTGCACGTTTGCTCCAACACCAGCATCTCCGTCACCGCCTCTCCCAACGGCCGCGACCTGCTGCTGGCCATGGGTACCGGCGCGATCGAGACCCATTACGCGATCGGCGCCAGCGCTGATTCCCTGCTCACCCCGGACTTCCGCATCCAGATGCCGGGCCCCGGGGCCTTCCATTTCGCCTACGCAGCCGATGCCCGCGGCAACACCTGCGTGCACTCGATGTCCTCCAACGGTGCGTCGGTGATCGTTGCCGAACTGATGGGCGATGGCACCTACCAGGTGAAGCCGGGAGAGCGGGTCCGCTTCAGGAACGGAAGCATCGCGGCCGCGGTAGCGGACACCGGGGACTGCGGCTGCCCCACACCGCCTCCGCCGGTGATCAAGACCGCGGCCCCGGCGCCGCCGGAAACCAAGACCGTGGAAAAAGCGTTGGTCGCGCAGGCGACTGAAAGCGCCATGACCGTGCCACCGCCGCCCGATGCAAGCGGCGTCCGTGTGACCATGGACGCGCCTTTCATCTTCAACGCCAGCGGGCCGCCGCCGCCCAGGGTCCCCGACCCGCCGCCGATGCAGCGCCGGGAGATCGCCAGCCTGCCCGCCGTCCCGCAACCGGAGGTGTCGCCGCCTCCGCCGCCGCCGGCACCGCCGGTAACCGCGGAGAAGAAGAAGGAAAAGCGCGGATTCTTTGGCCGGCTGCGCGGCTTCTTCGCCTCAGTCTTCGGGGGCTAAGGGACGGGTGGACAAGAACTTGCGCCAGCGACTGCAAACTGCGCGATAATAAGGGGCAGGCGCTCCCCCGCGTGAGAGGCTTGTTCCCCTCCGGGGAGTGACGACCGCGATTCTACGGATTTCGGGAAACGTTTTTCGCGTCTTGGGGTCTATACTTAGGGGATTCATGGCGGGACCTGGAGTGAAACCGGCAGCGGCAACCGGCAGGGCATCAGTCTCTCCCAGGGAGGTGGTGCTGCCTACGCTCTTCGGGGTGGGCTACCACAACTATGATGCCCAAGCGAACAACTTCATCCTCTCCTTCTTGGTGCATGCCCTGGCGGTGGCGGGACTGCTCTACTCCGGCATTTACATCCAGGAACACAAGGTGGAGATCAAGCAGCACGTGATGGGCATGGTCACCGACATCAGCCCCTACATCCTGCCGCCGGCGAAGGACGCATCGGGTGGCGGTGGTGGGGGCGGCGACCGCGATAAGCTGGCAGCCTCCAAGGGCAACCTGCCCAAGCTCTCCGACAAGCAGTTCACCCCTCCGGTGGCCGTCATCCGCAACGAGAATCCGAAGCTGGCGATGGAACCCACGGTCGTGGTCCCGCCGAATATCCCGCTGCCTACCGGCGGGCAGCTGGGTGATCCGCTCTCCAAGGTGCTGGGCCCGCTTTCGAACGGCACCGGCTCGGGCGGCGGCATCGGTAGCGGCAGTGGCGGCGGAGTGGGATCCGGGCGCGGTCCGGGCGTGGGCCCGGGCTGGGGCGGAGGCATCGGCGGCGGCGCCTACCGGGTGGGTGGAGGGGTGAGCGCTCCGCGCCCCATCTACGACCCCGATCCGGAATACTCTGAAGAGGCACGCAAAGCCAAGTACCAGGGCACGGTGGTGCTGTGGGTGATCGTTGGCCCCGACGGACACGTGCGCGATCTGCGCGTGGCCCGCTCCTTGGGCATGGGCCTGGACGAGGAAGCCATGAAGACCGTGCGTACGTGGCGCTTTGAGCCTGCCCGCAAGGACGGCCAGCCGGTCCCGGTGCAGGTCTCCATCGAAGTCAACTTCCGGCTGTTCTGAGGGACCAGGTTTTAGACAGAAGCCGCGGATCCAGGTCCGCGGCTTTCGTCTTTTTGGGTATTCTCTTGTGTGTACTTTCTTTAGCGATCGAACATCTTGCTGACCGGGGAGACGCGGTCCCGGACTTCCTCAGCGAGCTCGCTGCCCCGCTTGACCCATTCGCCGCCGCGTTCGACCAAGTCCTCCGCGCCTTCGAGGGCGTCGTCGTAGCGCCGGCGCAGCAAGCGCCGCATCTGTTTGCCGGTCTTGGGGGCGAATAGCAGCGCGGTCAGGGCGCCGATCCCCAAACCGATGAACAGGAAAGTCAGCGCCGTGCCCACCGAGCTGCGCTCCGAGGCCTGATACTCACCGAATCGTTTGTATGACATAGGCTCTCCTGTGAGCGCACAATTCTACGCGCCCGAATTAGGAAAGAACATCGCAGAAGTCAGAACGAAGATCGCAGAAGTGGACCGGGACTACCTTCACTTCCGCGATCCTACTTCTGCGATCTAACTTGCTTTTCTTACGAGGGGCACCAGCAGTTCCCTCGGGGCCAAAGTGCGCTGGGGATGACACTACGAAGACGGCTGCGGCCGAGGCGCGGACTAGGGTAAAATCAAGTGTTTGTCTCTGAGCCCGCGGCGCGATTGTTCCTGCGGCCGCGCTGTGACCCGGTCCAGCAGGCTCTTCCGACAGCAATACAGCACAGGAGTCCCCACGTTCTTATGGCGATACCAGCGACCCAGATGCGCCCCGGCATGATCATCAAGCACAACCACGAGCTGCACCTGGTCTTCAGCGTCGAGCACCGTACCCCAGGGAATCTGCGAGCCTTCATCCAGGCCAAGCTGCGCAACCTGCGCACCGGGGCCATGTTCGAGCACCGCTTCCGCTCCGCCGACGCCATCGACCGCGTGGTAGTGGACGAGACCGAGATGGAGTACCTCTACCAGGACGGCGACGACTACTACTTCATGAACACTGAGACCTATGACCAGGTCCACCTGAGCAAGGAAGTGCTGGGCGACGCCACCGACTACCTGACGCCCAACCTGAAGATCAAGGTCGAGTTCCACGAGGGCCGCCCCATCGGCATCGAGCTGCCGCAGACCGTGGACTTGCAGGTGGTGGAGACTGAGCCCGGGCTCAAGAGCGCCACCGCCTCCTCGGTAATGAAGCCGGCCAAAACCGAGACCGGGCTGGTGGTGCAGGTGCCGCCCTTCATCAGCGAGGGCGAGAAGATCCGGGTGGACACCGCCGAGGGAACGTACCTGGAGCGGGTGAAAGCCTGAATGGAGTCATGCTGAGGGCCTTCAGGCCCGAAGCATCTCGCGTGCCCTATTTGTGAGTGCTGCGCGCGAGATCCTTCGGTGCTAAAGCACCTCAGGATGACGCCGGTTAGAGTGATGGCACGAACCGAACAATCCGTGGAAGCGCGCCGCTATGTAGTGCGAGGACGGGTGCAGGGGGTCGGCTTCCGCTGGTTCGTGGAGCGGGAAGCGCACCTGCTGGGCGTGGCCGGCGTGGTGCGCAACCAGGCCGACGGCAGCGTCGAAGTCGTGGCCCAGGGGACGCCCGAGCAACTGGCCGGCCTCCACGGGCGCTTGCGCGAAGGCCCGCGCGCGGCGCGCGTGGATGCAGTGGACGTCTCTCCAGCCGAGGTCCAGCCCGGCCTGGAATCATTCCGCATCGAAGGAGCCTGGTGACATGCAGACCAAGCCCGCCACCGACTGTTCCAGCCTGAAGCAGCTGATCCGCGAGGTCCCCGACTTCCCCATCCCCGGCATCCTCTTCTACGACATCACCACCCTGCTGAAGGACAAGAAGGGCTTCGCCACGCTCATCGACGCGCTCTCCGAGCACTACATCGACAAGGAAGTGGACCTGGTGCTGGGCATGGAGGCCCGGGGCTTCATTTTTGGCCCCGCGGTCGCGTACCGGCTGAACGCCGGATTCGTGCCGGTGCGCAAGCCGAAGAAGCTGCCCGCCGAGGTGGCGCGCATCGAGTACGCGCTGGAATATGGCAAGAACACGCTGGAGGTCCACAAGGACGCGGTCAAGAAGGGGCAGCGGGTGATCATCGTGGACGACCTGCTGGCCACCGGCGGCACGGCCGCCGCTACCGTCGAATTGGCCAAGTCACTCGGGGGCGAGATCGCCGGCCTGGGCTTCGTGGTCGAGCTTGACTTCCTGAAGGGTCGAGAGAAACTAGGTGCCCTTGATGTCTTCTCGTTGCTGCATTACGATAAATAGCTCACAGGAAGCAGGAGGCGGGACGCAGGCAGCACTCGATTTACGCCTGCATTCTGCCACCTGCCTTCTGCTCCATGCCTCCTAGTAACGTATTTACAAGCCCCAGGTTCCTGCATATAGTAGCGGCGCGCTCGAACTCTCCCCCGACAGGCCATTTTTCCCGCCTTGGGCCCATCTTCACGGGTTCGCTTGGGGCGGTGGGGACTGGAAAGGCTCAGAAGGACGTGGAATCACCGGCCGCAGCGGAAAAAGCGAAAGCAGCTC
>DATKKJ010000203.1 GCA_035543055.1 Terriglobales bacterium
TTCGCTTCCGATCGCGGCCCGGACCGTGGATCATGGAGATCTCCCGCCTCGTTCGCCGGAACCGCGGCCTCCCCAGGGCAGGCCGCCAGTGGAGCGCCCATGAAAAAAATCGAAGCGATCATCCAGCCGAACAAGCTGGAAGCAGTCCGCGAAGCCCTGAAAGCCGCCGGCGTCGACGGAATGACCCTCTCCGAAGTGCACGGCCACGGCCGCCAGAAAGGACACAAGGAGATCTATCGCGGCCAGGAGTACGAGGTCGACCTCCTGCCCAAGACCAAGCTCGAACTCGTCGTGCCCGACGGCCGCTGCGACGAGCTCACCACCCTCATCGCCCGCGCCGCTCGCGCCGGCATGATCGGCGATGGCAAAATCTTCGTCTACGACATCGCCGCCGCCATCCGCATCCGCAACGACGACCGCGATGAGCAGGCCCTCTAGCCGCCCGCGATCATAGCTGCCGAGCTAAGGCCAGGAGTTAGCGAGATGGGATGAGAGGGCCGGTCCCCAGCGGGATGCGCTAAGCTCCCAATGGATACGCACTCAAGAGGTGCAAAAGGAGACCGGCCATGAAAAAGCATAGCACCGCGAAGCAAAGCGAGCACAAGCTGACGAAGAGTGTCCTGTGGGTGCTGCGCGAGCGCGCAAGCGCAGAGAGGCTGACCATCGGGTTAGACCTCGGGGATCGGATGAATCACTACTGCATCCTGAACGAGCAGGGTGAGATCTGGATCCAAGACCAACTGCCAGCCACGCGGACAGGTCTGAATCATTTGTTCGAGAAGCTGCCCAGGGCTCGGGTGGTAATGGAAGTGGGGACGCACTCTCCGTGGACCAGCCGGCATCTGGCCGGATTGGGGCACGAAGTGATCGTCGCCAATTCGCGGAAGGTATCGTTGATCACGGAGAGCCAGCGCAAGAATGACCGATTGGACGCTGAGAAATTGGCGCGCTTGGGGCGATTGGACCCGAAGCTGTTGTCTCCGATTCGGCATCGGCAAGAAGACGTGCAACGGGACCTGGCCGAGATCCGCTTGCGGGAAGCGTTGGTGCATTCGCGGACGATGCTCGTCAACTCGGCGCGGGGAATGGTGAAGTCGTTCGGATACCGGCTGAACAGTTGCGACTGTGACCAGGTGGATACGGAACTGGCCGCTAGCCTGCCGGCGGAGTTGCGGAAGCTGGTGGAACCACTGCTGGCGACGGCGGCGTATACGACCCTGCGGATCAAGGCGGCGGACCAGCGGATCCATGAAGTCGCGAAGCGATATCCGGAGATCGAACTGCTGACGGTGATCTACGGAGTAGGGGAACTGACGGCGCTGGCGTTTGTGCTGACGATTGAGGACGCCGAGCGATTCGGCCGAAGCCGGGAGGTAGGCCCTTATCTGGGTATGGTGCCGGGACAGGCGCAATCGGGCGACCGAGACCCGCAGCAGCGAATCACCAAGGAAGGCGACCGGATGGTGAGGTGGCTGCTGGTGCAATCGGCGCACTGCATTCTGAAGCACGGGGCTCCGGATAGCGACCTGCGGCGGTGGGGTCTGGCCAAGATCGAGCAGCGGGACAGAGAGCAGCAGCCGAACCGAAGGGGCAAGAACCGGAAGAGCAAAGGCAAGAAGCGGGTGCTGGTGGCCGTGGCGCGCAAGCTGGCGGTATTGATGCACCGGCTGTGGGCGAATGGCGAAGTGTACGACCCGTTGTACGGCGCCCAGCAGCAAGCCGCGCAAGAGGCGAAACAGGCGGCGAAAAAGTCGGCCGGGAAAGCGGCCGCGTAAGACAGGAGAGAGATGTTGGTTCGATGGCCCAAGCGCCGAGTCCGGGTGACTGCGAGGTCGCGGCAGATCGCCTCGCTCCGCCGAGCGGAGGGATGGCAGATCGTTAGTGAGAATGCAGCACCCACTGAAACGAGGAACCCAACTGGCACCGAGGCCGAGTGCCTCATAAGAGTGCGCATGGAAGCCGGGCGACAGTGGCGCGAAGAATCGAACCGGGCAGCAACGAAGAGCTTGGTGAGGCCAGACCGGAAGTGTCGGCCACGCCCCGCTCGAGCAACAAGAGCTGAAGGAGGAGGCACTCGCTGGACAGCCGGCGAACACACCCCCCATCCGGTACCGACGGAAGGAGAACGCAAAAAGAACTGTGTGCCGTGGAAAAGTGGAAATCCAAAAGCAGGATTCCCACTTTCCCACCGCACGAATAGCCTGCGGCGCGAGGAAGAAGACCTATTTAAATAGTGCTTGACAAGAAGGGCCCTCTCATGGAAGCCGCGACCGTAAGAAGCTATGAAAAAATGCGGAGCGCAGACTGAAGTGGCCATGCGGCCGCCGCCGCACAACTGGACATGAATGTGGCGCAGGTTTCAACCTGCGCTCGGCAGGCTGAAGCCTGCCCCACCTTCAAGGGAGTCTGCGCCACAGCCCGGTGAATGACACGGCAGGTCAGCTCTTGCGCAGCACGACCTCGCGATCGTTCTGACGGAGGATCAGGTGGGCTTCCACCGGCGTCCCGGGGGCGAGGGCGCGGGTGGCCTCGATGATCACCAGGGATGGGAGCAAGGGCAGCTCGCCCGCCGGGACCAGGCGGCGCATGCGCCGGGTGAGCGAGTTGGCGAACTCGCCGGCGAACTCGCACAGGCCGCGGGCGGCGCGCGGCGGTTCGTTGACGGCCAACTGGCGCAGGGACCGGCCGGCGGCGGCGAGCATTTGAAACTGGTTGATGGTATGGTTGTCGGCGAGCAGATAGCCGTCGTAGGTCCGGCGCTGGCGCATGAGCATGTTCAGGATGCCGAGCAGGGCGCGCTTCTCGTAGTGCCTGGCCTTCTTGTCGAGACCCGCGCGCAGGAGGCGCGCGCGAAGGGCCGCGAGCAGCGGCGCCAGATGCTGCTTTACACCGCGCAGGGCGCGGCGCCGGGCGTTGTCATCGAGAGGGTCGTAGGCGAAGACCTCGCGGGGCAGGCCGGGAAAGACGGGCGTGGCCTGGTAGGCCAACCGGGAGTTGACCAGGAAGGGCTCGTCGAACTGCTCGTTGCTCCAGAACCAGGCGACCGGCAGCCAGCGGCG
>DATKKJ010000204.1 GCA_035543055.1 Terriglobales bacterium
CGGATTCGAGTTCTGCCTGTTTGATGGGTTTGCCGGGGACGTAGCCGGGAAGCTTGCGGATGAACTCCGGCACCAGGTCTTCGAATTTGGTCATCGATTATTTTGTATCACGCCTGCGGGTGTGTGGGACAGCCGCCCTCGCGCGTCCTTGCGCCGCTTTTTTCAGTCTTTCTACTTCGGCCGGCGACAGATTCCGCCATAGCCCGGGCTCGATATCGAGTTCCAACGGGCCATAGCGGACCCGCCTGATCTTCTCCACGTGGTGGCCAACCGCCTCGAACATCCGCCTTATCTGCCGGTTGCGCCCCTCGATGAGTGTCACCTCGTACCACGGATTCTCTGCCTCGCGCAGGAGGCGGATCCTGGCTGGCGCGGTCACCACCGATTTCCCACCGCGCGGGTCGGTCTTGCCGCCGATGCGCACGCCCCGGCACAGCCGCTCGATCTCGTCCTCGGTCGGCCGGCCGCTGACCTTCACCAGGTAGGTCTTGGGGACGTGCGACGAGGCGTGCATCAGCTTCGCCGACAGCTCGCCGTCATTGGTCAGCAGCAGCAGCCCCTCGCTGGCGTAGTCCAGGCGGCCGATGGGATAGACGCGCGCCCCCACACCCCTCACCAGGTCCATCACCGTCGGGCGGCGCTGCGGGTCGGAGACGGTGCTCACGAATCCCTTGGGCTTGTTGAGCACGACGTACACGTGCCGCTCCGGGCCGCGCAGCAGCTTGTTGCCCACGCGGATGTGGTCGCGTTCCGGGTCGGCCTTGGAGCCGAGCTGGGTCACCACCTGGCCGTTGACGGTCACCATCCCGCCGGTGATCAGCTCCTCGGCCTTGCGCCGCGAGGCGATCCCGGCGGCGGCGATGATCTTTTGAAGCCGTTCTTCCATGCTGTATTTCGATGCTACCAGAGTACTCAGTACTCGGTACTCGGTACTCAGTACTCGGTACTCACTAAAGACCTGGCTTGCGAGGAGGTCGCACTGCTGCTGCTAGAGTGGGATAATGGTGCGGTGAAGGATCACAGCACACCGCGTCATCCAGGTCCCTATCGGATCATGGCGATAGGTACCGGGTCTGTCGCGATCATTGTGGCAATTGGCTTTGTGGTCCTCGGACTAACTGGTCTTCCCATTGCGAAGTTTTTCCTTTTAGGTGCTGTCGTGCTTGGCATCGGAATTGCCATTGTCTTTCACTTCAGAGAGAGAAAGCCGCTCTTCCCCAAGCGATTTTTTAAAGACTGACACCACACCCTACTGAGTACTGAGCGCCGAGTACTGAGTACTTCTTTTCTGCTATCATTTGCCGTAACCCTTTCCGCGTACGTATCCCTTAGAACTCAGGCAGAGACCAGTCGCGGGCAAGGAGTGCGCCAGTCCAGAACTCTTGGAGACGCAGTTGAAGCGAGGTAAGACCGCGATCATCGTCGGCGCCCAGTGGGGCGATGAGGGCAAGGGCAAGATCGTTGACGTGCTCTCCGACCACTTCAACGTGGTCGCGCGCTATTCCGGCGGACACAATGCCGGCCACACCGTCATCATCAACGGCAAGAAGTTCATCCTGCAACTGATCCCCTGCGGCATCCTCCGGCAAGGCTGCCGGGCCGTGATCGGCAACGGCGTGGTGCTCGATCCCATGGCGCTGATCAAGGAAGTCAACGCGCTGCGCGCCGCCGGCGTGCACGTGGACGGCAATCTCTTCGTCAGCAACCGCGCTCACGTCATCCTGCCCTACCACCGCATGATCGAGCTGGCCAGCGAGAACGCTCCCGGGCGGGTGAAGATCGGCACCACCTCGCGCGGCATCGGCCCGACCTACGAAGACAAGATGGGCCGCCGCGGTCTGCGGGTCGCCGACCTGCTGGACGCAACCCTGCTCAAGACCCACATCGCCAACGCCTGCCACGAGAAAAACATGATCGCGCACGCGCTGTTCAACTCGGAGCCGCTCGACCCCGACGCCATGTACGACGACTACGCGGCCATCGCTGAGCAAGTGCGCCCCTTCGTGGTAGACGCCGCGGTGCTCCTCAACAAGGCCCTGGCGGCGGGCGAATCCATCATGTTCGAGGGCGCGCAGGGCACCATGCTCGACATCGACCACGGCACCTACCCGTTCGTGACCTCATCCAGCGCCACTTCGGGAGGGGCGGTGATCGGCACCGGCATCGCGCCCAACGCCATCGACAGCGTCATCGCCGTGGCCAAGGCCTACTGCACGCGCGTGGGCGAGGGGCCTTTCCCCACCGAGCTCCACGACCCGATGGGCGACAAGCTGCGCAAGAAGGGCAACGAGTTCGGCGCGGTCACCGGGCGTCCTCGCCGCACCGGCTGGCTCGACCTGCCCCTGCTGCGCTACTCCCGCATGATCAACGGCATCACCTGGCTGGTGGTCACCAAGATGGACGTGCTCGACGAGCTGGCCGAGATCCCCATCTGCGTCGGTTACAGGATCGGCGGCAAGAAGGTATCGGAGGTTCCCGCCCAGATCAGCGGCTACCAGAAGCTGGAACCGGTGTACGAGAAGCTGACCGGATGGCAGAAGCCGACCTCCGGCATCACCAGCATCGAGAAGCTGCCGACCAAGGCGCGCGAATACCTGGCGTTCATCGAGAAGGAGACCGGAGTGAAGGTCGGCATGGTCTCTACCGGCCCCGACCGCGACCAGACCATGTTCGCCCCCGAGTTCCTGGACTCGCTGCCCGTGCTCGAGCCTCAGAAAGTGCAGGCCAGGGGCTGAGCATGATCGTGCTGGCGGTCACCTGGAAGGCGCATCCCGGCAAGGAAGAGGAGATGAAGCGCGTCTTTTCCCTTTTGCAGGCGGAATCGCGCAAGGAGCCCGGTTGCCTGATGTACGTGGTGCACCGCGGGCGCGAGGACCGCTCCCGCTTCTTCGTTTACGAGCAATACAAGGACGAAGCCGCGCTGGAGGCCCACCGCGCTACTCCCCACTTCCGGCTGTACGCCCGCGGCGAGTTAATGACGCTGGGCGACCGCCTCGACGCGCACCTCTACGAGCCGATCTAGCTTTGGGGTCCGAGCTATGCGCTATGGACTATGCGCTATGCCCTCTCCGCTTCACGGCCATCCCCTGGATCTCGAACCTGGCCCCCAACACCAGGTCTTTGACTCCCAAGAACGCCCGTGCCGGAAACTGCTTGCGGAAGAACGTGCGATACACCGCATTGAATCGCGGGAACAGAGACAGGTCGGTGCAATAGACGGTGGCATAGACCAGGTCGTCCATGGTCATCCCGGCCTTGGCCAGCACTTCCCGGAAGCCGTCCAGCATCAACCGCGCTTCCTCTTCGACATCCTGCGCCGCGCGGCCGGTCTTGGGATCGAGCCCGATCCTGCCCGACAGGTACAGAGTGTCCCCGGCCAGCACCCCGTCGCTGAATGGATACTCGTGATCTCGGGGCAGGTTGAAATGCTTTCTGCCGCTCTTCTGCAATGTTCCCTTCATCTCGCCTCCGGGCCGCACATCATACCTGCGCGGGGCATCAGCGGCTAGAGAGTTCCCGTATACTCCTGCCGTGAACGAAGTCGAGATCAAGTTCCTCATCTCCGATCTCTCCGCCGTCGAGCGCCGGCTGCGGGCCATGGGCTTCCAGCGAATCACCCCGCGGACCCATGAGATGAACGTCCTTTACGACCTTGCCGGCAGCCCCTTGCGCCGCCGCGGCGAGATCCTCCGCCTGCGGGAGTTCGGAGGCGCGTGGAAGCTCACCCACAAATCCAAAGGCACGGCCAAACGCCATAAGTCGCGCGCCGAGATCGAGACCGCGGTCGCCGACGGCAGGAAGATGGACGCCCTGCTACGGGCTCTCGGATACCGTCCCGCTTTCCGCTATGAGAAGTTCCGCTCGGAGTGGGCCGACGGCCGGGGCCACGTGGTGCTTGACCAGACCCCCCTCGGTGACGTGGGTGAGATCGAGGGCCCGCCACGCTGGATCGACGCCACCGCCCGCCGCCTGGGGCTGGGCCCGCGCGACTACATCACTGATTCCTACGGCGCGATGTTCTTGAAATGGAAAAAGCGTACGCGCAGCAAGGCCACGGACATGACCTTCGCCGCCGTACGCCCCAGACGTGCCTGAACCCCTACGCTGCCGCCGACTTCGATGCCCTCTCGTAACCGATGGCCGCATAGTACAGTGCCCGGTCGAAGAACATCTCGATGCGGTGCAGCAGTTCCAGCTCCCCGAACAGCTCGACCGGCTTCTCCGCCAGGCCCTCGCTCTCCAGGAACTCCCACAGGTGCTCTTTAGTGGCGGTGAGCGCCCACACCAGGTGGCTGAGCGCGACGCCCTGCGCCGCCCGCCGCGCTCCCAGCGCGATGTAGCGGTGTTCGATCTCGGCCTCCGATGTCGCGGTCAGCCAGTCGCTCAGGTTACGGTAGATCTCGTAACTGCGGTCTTTCAGTTCCGCTGAAGGCACCTTCTTCAGGTCGGCACAGTGCGGAGAATGCTGGAATTTGTGCTGGAGTCCATGCGCCAGGCGATCGGCATGGGTTTCAATGAGTCGCACCAAACGGATGGCCATCATATCCGCCTCCTGGTGGATCTGTGCTGATTGTACTGCTGGGTTGGATGAGAAGCAGCCGCTTTGTGCGTGCGATTTGTGGATTCGCGACTCCGGATTCCCGCCCGCCCCCGGCTCGCGATAACATCGTAGCCGGACCTCTTCGGTCTGCATCTAATCCGTGGCCTTGTAACTTGGGCATCTCTCCCAACCCGCTCTCCGACCCGGCTCCGCCGATGGAAACAGCCGCGGAACTGGCCCCTCCGGCTCTCCGTGATCCTGCCTGGAATCTCTGGGACGTGGTCATGATCGTCGCCGTCTTCCTGGCCGGCTGGATGGTGTTCGGCTTGGCGATTGCGGTGGTTTTGCGGTTCTTCGGCATCTCGGTGCCGACGGAGATGTCGCCTCGACTGGTACAGGTCGTTCTGGGCGCGCAGTGCCTGGCTTACCTCGGGGTGTTGGCCTTCATGCACCACCTGGTCACCACCCAGTACGGGCGCCGTTTCAATGACGCCGTCCGCTGGATGGCTCCTCCAGCAGGTGTCTGGCTCTACTACGTGGCCGGAGGCGTGGCCCTGGCCTTTGGCGTCGGACTGCTCGGCCGATACCTTCCCTTCCCGTCGCATCTCCCCATCGACAAGTACTTCCAGGACCGCGCCTCAGCCTGGCTCATCACCGTCTTTGGCGTGAGCCTGGCGCCCCTGGTGGAGGAGTTGTTCTTCCGCGGATTCTTTTATCCCGTCGTCGCCCGGCGTCTGGGCGTCACCCTGGGCGCCGTCCTTACCGCAACGGGGTTCGCCCTGATGCACTCCGCGCAGCTGGCCCATGCCTGGGGACCGCTGCTCGTCCTGTTCCTGGTGGGGATGGCGCTCACCATCACCCGCATCCTCACTCGCTCGGTGGTCCCGGGATTCATGATGCACATCGGCTACAACGGCACGCTGTTCACCTTGCTCTACGTGGCCAGCGACGGCTTCCGCCACCTGGAGAAAGTGCTCCAGCAATAGTCCCTGCGGCATTCAGCGGCACCTCTCGCCGATGGCTCAAGGCGGGGAGTCGTGATATCTTTGCCGTTTCGCCCAGTACGCCTATGCCCGAACCACGCGACCAATTGCTCGAACTGCTGGCAGAACGCTCTTTCAGGCTCGGCACGTTCACCCTCTCCTCCGGCGCCACCAGCGACTACTACATCGACTGCCGCGCCACCACGCTGCACGCCGAGGGCGCGCGCCTGGCGGGGCGGGTAGTGCTGGACAAGATCCGCAACCGTGGCTGGCAGCCGCAAGGCGTCGGCGGCATGACCATGGGCGCCGATCCCATCGTGACCGCCGTGAGCGTGCTCAGCGCCCAGTCGGTGCAGACCCGTTTCCCGGCCCGCTCCAAAGACTTCGACCGCGAACCCTTCTTCATCCACGGTTTCCTGGTACGCAAGGGCGAGAAGGCGCACGGCACCAAACAGCGCATCGAGGGCTTCCAGGAAGCCGGGGCCAAGGTGGTGATCGTGGACGACGTCTGCACTACCGGCGCCTCCATCATCGGCGCTATCGAAGCGGTACGCGCCGCCGGCATGACCGTGCTGGGCATCATCTGCCTGGTGGAACGCGAGGAAGCGGAAGGCCGCGCCCACGTCGAAAAGGCCGCAGCGGGAGCCGAATTCATCACCATCTACAAGGCCGCCGAGATCCGGGCCGCGCACCTCAAGCGCAGCCAGGCCACCCAGCCCGCCGGTTGAAGAATGATCAAGACCGTCGAATGGACCGGCTCCGGCGTCCGCTTCATTGACCAGACCCGGCTGCCCACCGAAGAGCGCTACGTCACCTGCGCCACCTACGAAGAGGTCGCCCGCGCCATCAAGACCATGATCGTGCGCGGCGCCCCCGCCATCGGGGTGGCCGCCGCCATGGGCATCGCGCTGGGCGCACGCGACGCCGAGGGCGACCATCTCTCCGAATTCCGCCGCCGCTTCGACGAGGTTTGCGAGGCCATGGCCGAGACCCGGCCGACGGCCGTGAACCTGTTCTGGGCCATCCGCCGCATGCAGCAGAAGTTCGAGAGCCTGAGCGAACAGCCGGTGGCCCGCATCAAGCAGGAGCTCATCGCCGAAGCCCAGCGCATCTACCTGGAGGACCTTGCCGTCAACGAGGCCATGGGCAAGCACGGCGCTGCCCTCATGCCGGCCTCGGGCAACGTGCTCACCCACTGCAATGCCGGCGCGCTGGCCACCGCCGGCGGCTATGGCACCGCTTTGGGTGTCATCCGTGCCGCCGTCGAAGCCGGCAAGAAGATCGCCGTCTATGCCGACGAGACCCGGCCCTTCCTGCAGGGCTCGCGGCTCACCGCCTGGGAGCTGATGAAGGACGGCATCCCGACTACGGTCATCTCCGACAACATGGCGGGTTCGCTGATGCGCCAGGGCAAGATCCAGGCGGTGGTGGTCGGCGCCGACCGTATCGCTGCTAACGGCGACGTCGCCAACAAGATCGGTACCTACTCGGTCGCCGTCCTGGCCAAAGAGAACAACATCCCCTTCTACGTCGCCGCTCCCTGGTCCACCATCGACATGGAGACGCCCAGCGGCGACAAGATCCCCATCGAGCAACGCTCCGCGCGTGAGGTCACCCACGTGGGTCCCACCCAGATCGCGCCCGACGGCGTGCGGGTGGAGAACCCGGCCTTCGACGTCACGCCCGCGCGCTACGTGGGCGCCATCATCACCGAACGCGGCATCGCCCGCGCTCCCTATGAGGACTCCCTGAGGCGGCTGGAGCAGGCCGGAACCTAGATCACTGAACTTTTCCGCGGGATGTGCGTATCTTCAGACAGGTACACGCTCATGCTGACTTTCATCCTGTGGTGCATCCTGTTCGTCCTGTGCTGGCCGTGTGCGCTGCTGGCGCTGGTGCTCTATCCCTTCGTCTGGCTGCTGCTACTGCCATTCCGGCTGGTGGGAATCGCGGTGGAAGGCGCACTGCTCGTGGTCTGGTCCATAGTTGTGCTCCCCTTCCGCGTCTTGCGGCACGCATTCTAAGCAAGAAAATGGCGCGGCCTCCGCCGCGCCCCTTGGTACTTGGTACTGGGTACTAGGTACTGCTATTCCGCCATCACCTTCGGTTCCGGGCCGATGATGAGCGTTGCCTCGGTCGCCTTCTGCACGTCATCCACGGTCAGGCCGGGTGCGATCTCTTCCAGCACCAATCCGGTCGGCGTCACCCGCATGTAGGCCATCTCGGTGACGATGGTGTCCACCACCTTCACCCCGGTCAGCGGCAGGGTGCATTTCTTCAAGATCTTGGGCGCGCCCTCGCGGGTAGTGTGCTCCATGGCGATGATCACCCGCCGCGCTCCCGCCACCAGGTCCATGGCCCCGCCCATTCCTTTGACCATCTTGCCGGGGATGGTCCAGTTGGCCAGGTCGCCCTGCTCCGACACCTGCATGGCCCCCAGGATGCACATGTCGATGTGGCCCCCGCGGATCATGGCGAAGGAGTCCGCCGACGAGAAGAA
>DATKKJ010000205.1 GCA_035543055.1 Terriglobales bacterium
GCCGGAGTCCTGCAAAAGATCGAGCACGTGGAAGTGGTCTCGCCGGTCATCACCCAACTGAGCACGGCCGGCACCCTGGAGGTCATCTACGGCATCGACCTGGATTCCTTCCAGATGCTGGGCGGGCCCTTTCATTACCTCTCGGGCGGGCCCTTCACCGGGCCGGACAGCATCCTCGTGGACGACTTTTTCGCGCAATCCAAGAAGGTGAAGGTAGGCCAGAAGATCGAGGTGCTGAACCACGAATTCACGGTGTGCGGCATCGTGGAGCACGGCAAAGGGGCGCGCAAGTTCCTGCCCCTGCGCTCGCTGCAGGAGCTGGTCGGCGCCCAGGGCAAGGCGTCGATCTTCTACGTCAAGCTGGACGACGCCCGCAACGCCGACAGCGTGGCCGCCGCCATCCGCCAGGTGCCGGGGATGGAAAAGTACGTCGTGCGTTCCATGCGCGAATACCTCTCCCTGATGACCATGGGCAATCTGCCCGGGCTCTCCATCTTCATCGACGTGGTGATCGGCGTGGCGGTGGTGATCGGCTTCATCGTCATCTTCCAGGCGATGTACACGGCGGTGATGGAGCGGACGCGCGAGATCGGCATCCTGAAGTCGCTGGGAGCGTCGAAGCTTTACATCGTGAACGTGATCCTGCGCGAGACCCTGCTGCTGGCGGTGGCCGGGATCGTGCTGGGCATAGCCTGCAGCTATGCGGCGCGGGCGGGGATTGTGCGCCACTTCCCCACCCTGCGGGTGGCCGTCCCCCAGCACTGGCTGATGCGTGCGGCCCTGATCGCCCTCGGTGGAGCGGTGCTGGGCGCCATCTATCCGGCCTTCAAGGCGGCGCAGAAGGACCCCATCGACGCGCTGGCGTACGAATAGCCGCCAGGATGCAGTTCCTGCGTTGACAGTGCGCGCTCGGCTCCGGTATCCTTAAGACTTTGCTGCTCCGTGGGTTACCCGTCTTGGGGCCTTGCCGTTCGTGCGGGGTCGTTCCAGCGGTCTTCGGAAGCGTCTTTAAATCTGGGAGAGTCTTTGATGTCAACCTATTTCCCCAAAGAGGGGGAAATTGCGCGCAAGTGGTATGTCGTGGATGCGGACGGGCAGACGCTCGGCCGCCTGGCGACGCGCGTTGCAAGCATCCTCGCGGGCAAAGAAAGCACCAAATACACCCCCTTCATCGATGCCGGGGACCATGTGGTGGTGATCAACGCCGCCAAGGTGCGCCTGACCGGCATGAAGGCTGAGAACAAGGTTTATCACCACTACACCGGGTTCCCCGGCGGGTTGCGGACCGAGGAGTACAAGAAGCGCTTTGCGCGCAAGCCGGAGACCGTGGTGGAGGACGCCATCGTCGGTATGTTGCCGCATACCAAGCTGGGGCGCGCCATGGCCAAGAAGCTGAAAGTCTATCGCGACAACAAGCATCCGCACGCGGCGCAGAAGCCAGAAGCGCTCGCCCTCGAGGGCAAGCGGGCATAGAGATGGTGAATCCAGGAAAGGTTCAGTAGCAGGCAAATGGCAGAACAGGTTCAGTACTACGGGACGGGACGGCGGAAATCGAGCGTGGCTCGGGTGTATCTGCGTCCCGGTGACGGCCAGTTCACGGTGAATGGCCGCGCCTTCAACGAATATTTCGTCACCGACGCCCAGCGCAGCCAGGCTAAGCAGCCCCTGGTGCTGAGCGAGACCGCGGGCACCTTCAACGTGGTGGCCAACGTCTCCGGCGGGGGCGTGAACGGCCAGGCCGGCGCGCTGAAGCTGGGGGTGGCACGGGCCCTGCTCGTGTTCAACGCTGAGCTGCGCAAGAAGCTGAAGGCCGAGGGCTTCCTCTCCCGCGACTCGCGCGCCAAGGAGCGCAAGAAGTACGGGCAGAAGGGCGCTCGCAAGCGCTTCCAGTTCAGCAAGCGGTAACCGCGGTTTCACATCTTCCCGCACCCGGTTGGGAGCGGGTACGGGACTAATCCGGAAGGGTTTTGGACCCAGGCCGGATGCAATCCGAATAAGGAGGTTGATTGGCGAACATCACCATGAAGGAGCTGCTCGAAGCGGGCGTCCACTTCGGGCACCAGACCAAGCGCTGGAACCCCAAGATGAAGGAGTTCATCTTCGGGGAGCGCAACGGGATCTACATCATCGATCTTCAGAAGACGCTGAAGATGTTCAAGGACGCGAGCAAGTACGTCCAGGACCTGGCGGCCGCGGGCAAGACCGTGCTCTTCGTGGGCACCAAGCGCCAGGCGCAGGACGCCATCGCCGAAGAGGCCACGCGCTGCGGCATGTTCTACATCAACCAGCGCTGGCTGGGCGGGCTGCTGACCAACTGGGTCACGGTGCAGAAGTCGGTGAAGCGGCTCAAGGAACTCGACGACATGGCCACCGACGGCCGCTACGAGCTGCTGCCCAAGAAGGAAGTCATCAAGCTGGAGCGCGAGCGCAAGCACCTGCAGGCCAACCTGGCCGGCATCAAGAACATGAACCGGCTGCCGGACGCGGTCTTCGTCATCGACTCCAACAAGGAGCAGATCGCGGTGCGCGAGGCGCGCAAGCTGGGCATCCCGGTGGTCGCGGTGGTCGACACGAATTGCGATCCCAGCGAAGTGGATTACGTGATCCCCGGCAACGACGACGCGCTGCGCGCCATCCGGCTGTTCGCCAGCAAGGTCGCCGAGTCGATCGTGGAAGGCGCCCAGGCCGCCACCGACAAGCAGGGGGCCGAGATCGCCGAGGCTGCCGCTGCGGCGCAGCCGGCCCAGGCCCCGGCCGCGGAGGGAGAGGCCGCTGCCGCCGAGGGCGGCGAGGATGTCAACATGGCCGAGGTGCTGGGCGGCAACGTCCGCAAGAGTCCGGCCGCTGCTGCGGAGGCCGAGGAACCCGAAGCCCGGCACGCAGAAACTCACTGATCGGCGCCGTATCGAAGTTTCGACCCGCGCCTGGCAAGCCGGCGCGGGTCATTTCATGTAAGGGAATCCAGGAAGGGACGTAGGCAATCATGGGTACGACAGCTATGAATATCTCGGCGACACAAGTGAAGGAGCTCCGCGACAAGACCGGCGCTCCCATGATGGACTGCAAGCAGGCCCTGCAGGCCACGAACGGCAACGTGGAAGAGGCCATCGTGTGGCTCCGCAAGAAAGGCATGGCAACGGCCCACAAGAAGGCGTCGCGCGCCACCAGTGAAGGCTCGGTGGCCAACTACATCCACGCCGGGGGCAAGATCGGCGTGCTGGTCGAGGTCAACTGCGAGAGCGACTTCGTGGCCCGCACCGAGGACTTCCAGTCGCTGCTGCACGACATCGCCATGCACATCGCGGCCAGCGACCCGAAGTACATCCGCAAGGAGGACGTCACGCCCGAGGATTACGAGCGGGAGAAGGACATCTACCGCTCGCAGGCGGCGAGCACGGGCAAGCCCCCGGCGGTGGTGGAGAAGATCGTCGAGGGCAAGATGAGCAAGTTCTACGAGGAGGTCTGCCTGTACGAGCAGCCCTTCATCAAGGAACAAACCATCTCGGTGGCGCAGCTCATCGCCAGCAAGATCGGCAAGCTGGGCGAGAACATCTCGGTGCGGCGCTTCGCCCGCTTCAAGGTGGGCGAGAGCAGCTGGACCGTGGCTGCCAGCAAGCAAGTCGAAGAAAAGGCCGAGTAAGTTCGGCCCCATCGAGGCGGTAGGAGGTAGCAGGTAGCTGGTAGGAGCCGAATCCTACCGCCGACTTGCTACCACCTACCGCCTCTTTCCCTTTGCGGCGGGTTTATACTGCTCAAGATGGCCCTGGCATTCAAACGCATCCTGCTGAAGCTGTCGGGCGAGGCGCTGGCCGGCGACAAGGGCTTCGGCATCGACTCCATCCGCATCGCTGAGATCGCCGCCGAACTGAAAGAAGTGCGCGACCTGGGCGTGGAGATCGCCATCGTGGTGGGCGGCGGCAACTTCTTCCGCGGAGTGGCTGAGCAGGCCAAAGAAATGAACCGCGTCTCCGCCGACCAGATGGGCATGCTGGCGACCGTCATCAACGCCTTAGCGCTCCAGGATGCGCTGGAAAAGGCGGGCGCCTACACCCGGGTGCAGTCGGCCATCGAGATGAACGAGATCTGCGAGCCGTTCATCGGCCGCCGCGCCCTGCGCCACCTGGAGAAGGGGCGCATCGTCATCTTCGCCGCCGGCACCGGCAATCCCTACTTCTCCACCGACTCGGCCGCCGCCCTGCGCGCCAACGAGATCAAGGCCGACGTGATCATGAAGGCCACCAAGGTCGAAGGCATCTACGACGCCGACCCCGTCCGGGTGAAGGACGCCAAGATGTTCGACCACATCTCTTACATGGATGTGGTGAAGAAGGGCCTGAAAGTCATGGATCTGACCGCCATCACCATGGCGCAGGAGAACAACATCCCCATCGTCATCTTCAACTTGAACAAGCG
>DATKKJ010000206.1 GCA_035543055.1 Terriglobales bacterium
CCCGAAGTTGAGCACCACGATGCGGTCGGAGAGATTCATGACCGCCTGCATGAGGTGCTCGATCATGAAGACCGAGACGCCGCTGTCGCGGACCCGGCGCACCAGGTCGATCATCTGGGCGATCTCGGTGGGGTTCAGGCCGGCCAGGACCTCGTCGAGCAGGAGCAGCTTGGGCCGGGCGGCGAGGGCGCGCGCGACTTCCAGGCGCTTCTTGCCGGCGATGGTGAGGGAGCGGGCGGGCGAGTGGGCGCGCTCCGCCATGCCGACCAGCTTCAGGACTTCGAGGGCGGTCTCCCGGGCGGGGCGCAGGTGCTGATACTCGCGGCCGAAGCAGGCGCCCACGGTGACGTTGTCCAGCACGGTCATGCCGTTCAGCGGCTTCACGATCTGGTGGGTGCGGGAAAGCCCGAGCTGGACCACGCGGTGAGGCGGGCTGCCGGTGATGTCGCGGCCTTCGAACCAGATGCTGCCGCCGTTCGGGGGGTACACGCCGTTCACCATGTTGAACAGCGTGGTCTTGCCGGCGCCGTTGGGGCCGATCAGGCCCAGGATCTCGCCCTGCGCAAGATGGAAGCTGACGTCGGAGACCGCCAGCAGGCCGCCGAAGCGTTTGCTGACCCCGCGGACATCGAGGAGATCACTCATTCGATCACCTCCTGCGACCGCGGCCACAGCCGGTAGAGCCAGCCGATGAGCCCGCCGGGAGCGAAGAGCACCACCACCAGCAGCAAGCCGCCGGCGATCACCAGATGGAAGTTGGAGAGACGGGGCGAGGTCAAGAGCCAGGAGCGGAGGCGCTCGTAGAGCCCGGGACCGAGGGCCGCACCCACCACCGTGCCCTGGCCGCCGAGCATCAGCATCACGATGCCCTCCAGCGAGAGCATGAACTCGAAGGCGATGGAAGGATCGATCATGCCGTTCTTGAAGAACATCAGGGTGCCGGCGACCGCCGGCAGGAAGGCGGAGACGCTGAACACGATGGCCTTGTACATGGTGGCGTTGACCCCCAGGACCACGGCGGCATCTTCGTCCTCGCGAATGGCGAACAGTCCCAGGCCGAATTTCGAGATCTTGATGCCCAGGCTCAAGATCATGGACAGCGCCATCAGCGCGATCACCAGGAAGTAGATGACCCAGAGGGCACGCACCGGGCCGCCCAGCGATTCGTAGGAGGTGAACTCGACGTACAGGCCGGTGGAGCGGCCCCAGGGATCGAAGTTGGAGACGAAGGCCTGCACCGCCTGCAACACGCCGATGGTGGCCAAAGCGAAATACGCTCCCCGCAGGCGCAGGATGGCGAGTCCCAGAAGGAAGGCAAACACACTGACAGCGGCGCCGGCAGCCAGCGCGGCCACCGCCAGGTTCCAGTTGCGGACGGTGGCCAGGTAGAGTCCGACGTAGCCTCCCAACCCGTAAAACACGATGTGGCCGAAGTTCACGTAGCCGGTATAGCCGATCATCAGGTTGAGGTTGCTGGCCAGGATGATGGCGACCGCCACCAGGATCAGGTCCTCGCGCAGGGAAATGTTGTTGCCGCGCACCGGCAGGTAGGCGAATGCGGCAGCCGTGAGCAGGACCAACCAGAAGACCAGCCGTCGCAGGATCACGCCGATGCCCTCACAAAGATCCCTTTGGGGAAGGCGAGCAGCACGACCACGAACAGACCGAACTCGATCAGCGGGACCCAGCTGACGGCGATAAACGGCGTCACCGCGCCTTCCAGGAGGCCGAGCAGGATGCCGGCCAGCAGCGCGCCCAAGGGTTTCCCCAGCCCGGCCAGCACGGTCACGACGAAGCTCTTCATCTGGTACACCGCCCCGGAGAGGATGGTGAAAGGGAACAGGGTGGAGACTAGAGCTCCGGAGGAGATCGCCAGGGCGATGCCGATACCGAAGGCGACGGTCAGCACCATGGTCGAAGAGATGCCCATCAATTCGGCGGCTTCGCGGTTGTCGGCGACCGCACGGATGGCTTTGCCCATCCGCGTGTGGTAGAGGAAAAGTTCCAGCGCCAGCGCGATCACGATGGCGGACACGGCGGCCGCGATGTGGTTGCCGGTGAAGGTATAGGCGCCCATGGTCACCCCGGGGACGCTGAAGTTCACGTTGTACGGGCTGGTGCTCCAGATGGCGGTGCCGATCCCGATGACCATCATATTCACCGCAAAGGTGGAGAGCAGACTCATCAACTGGGCCCGTCCCACCACCCAGTGCACCGACATCCAATACACCACCAGGCCGAGAATGAATCCCGCCCCGATCAACGGGAGAAGGAGAAAGTAGGCATTGGTAGGGAAAGCGGTGAACAGCACATACATCCCGAACATGCCCAGGGCGATCATGGAGCCATGGGTCAGGTTGATCACGTCCATGACACCCCAGATCAGGCTCAAGCCCATGGCGGCCAGGCCATAGACGGAGCCCACCAGGAGCCCGTCGATCATCGAGGCCAGAATACCGGACATATCTTCCCCTTCTGCTCGCGATACGGTGGCCGGGCGGTGGCGATGGCGCCCGGCTTCCGTGCCCGATCAGTAGATCGGATACTTCAGATCCGCGCTCTTGCTGGCCGCGGGCCATACCACCTGCTTCACCAGTTTGCCCGATTTGTCTTTCTGCCACTGGGCGATCACCATGGTGTGTCCCACCTGGAGGCCGTGGTCGGCGGCGGCGGCGGAGAACTTGGTGCGCCCGTAGAAGGTGGTCACGTCCATCGAGTTCAGAACCGCGGCCACCTTGTCGGAGTCGAGGCTGCCCGCCTGCTCGATGGCGTGCTGCAGGACCAGTCCGGCGGCGTATCCACCGGCTGATTCATAGCTGGCCTCGGCCTTGAACTTGGCCTCGTAATCCTTGACGAACTGGGTCACGGAGGGGCCGAACTGAGGTTTCGACATCACCTGGGGCTCCCACTGCGAAGGCACGCTCACCCCGTAGCCGGCCTCGCCCAGTTCGGTCCACTGCGGGCTGTCGGGCGCGACCAGCAGGGTGATCATCTTCAGGCTGGCCTTGCGGGCGGAGAGCTGCCGCGCCAGAGTGGAGCCGTCGGGATAATGCCCGCCGCCCATCAACACCGTCGCCTTGGAGGAGATCACCTTGTCGAGAATGGCGCTGAAGTCGGTGGTGGCCGGCGCGTAGGCTTCGCTGAAGGCCACATTCAGTCCGATCTGCTGGGCGTACGCCATGGCCGGCTTTACCACCGCTACGGAAAACGCCGCGTCCTCGTACACGAAGGCGATGGCGGCCTTCGGGTCCTTGACTTTGACCGCGTCGAGCGCGCCCTTCAGGTACTCGCCGCCGGGCGCGAACATCTGAAACAGGAGCTTGTTTCCCAGCTTATAGGTTTTCTCGTCGGCGGCGCCGGTGGTGAGCATGACCTTGCCGTTCTGTTCGGTCACGATCGACGCGTTGGTGGTGAGCCCGGAGGAGTAGGGGCTGAACAGGAAATCGGACTTGTCCTCGAGGATCAGGCGGGTGTAGAGCTGCTGGACGCGCTTGGAATTGGATTCGTCGTCATAGGTGACCAGCTTGACCTGGTAACTCTTGCCGCCGGCCTTGATACCGCCGGCAGCGTTGACCTGGTCGCGCCACAGCTCGAAGCCGCGGGATTGCTCCAGCGAATCGACGTTGAGAGCGCCAGTCTTCGACATGGTGAAGCCGATGGTGATGGTCTGCGCGAAAGCCGGCGCAGCCAGCACGACAGCCAGGGAGAGAGTGATGAGGCTCAGTCGTTTCACGGCGTGACTCCTGGTAAAGAGATTGGCATTGTAAAACCGGGGGGAAAGAACCACCTGTGATTTTCGTCACAGGGGTAGCGAAAAATGACCCACGGAGCAGAGATCAGGCGCCGGTTTGCACCACCAGCACCAGGCGCCGGGGCCCGTGCGCGCCCAGTACCAGGATCTTCTCGATGTCGGCGGTGCGGCTGGAGCCGGTGATCAGCCCGACGAAGGAGTTCTTCGCATCCAGCCCCATTTCGTGCACCCGGGCCAGGGCCGTCTCCAGGTCCGGAACGAGCTGCTCTAACCGCGCCACCACGATGTGACAGGGCGCCACGATGGAGGCGCCCCGCCCGCCGCAGGCGGAAGACACCACGATGGACCCGGTGAGCGCGACCAGCAGCTCGCATTCCGTGACGGTGGCCTCGGAGCCCTCGCTGGGCGCGCCTTCCGACGACCAGCGCTCGTTCCGGGGCACCATGAACGAGCGGCTCACGCTGCGCAGCCACGGCGAATCCTGCAGGAAAACCTCGCCCGCGGGCAGGGAATCGAGCACGCTCTCGATGGCGGCCGCGGTGGCGACCTCGTCGGTGGACAGGATCAGCTCGGTGTTGTTGGCCAGGCACTCGGCCTGGAAGCGCTCCAGCGGGTCGGTGACCGGCGCAAACACCGGCTGCGCCGGCGTCGGCGGAGGCTGATGCGCCGGTGCTTGCAGCGCATTGCGCACGCGTTCCAGAATGCGCTCGCGGCCCGCATGATCGGCGGCCGGGGAATGGGTCTCAGCGGAAGCCATCGGTCTTCCTCCACAGGCTGCGAAACGAGGTTGAGGGAAGCACCATCGGGGCCCGCCGCCTAGTCCACGCGCGCATCGGGTCGAGCGCGGTCCCGCCCAGGCCGAGCGCGTGTGCCAGGCGGATGGAGGCGCGCGCCACGCCCCCCAGGATGCGGAAGCGGCCGGCGTCCATCATCGTCCAGCGGAACAGCCGCATGGCGCGGCGCTCGGGGCCCGGATGGGTGCCGGCCCGGATGGCGTTGCGCCGGTTGTGCAGCAGGTGATGGTGCAGGTCGATCTTCACCGGGCAGACGTCAGTGCAGTTGCCGCACAACGACGATGCGTAGGACAGGTGCTGGAACTCGCTCAGCCCGCGCAAGTGCGGGGTGAGCACGCTGCCGATGGGGCCTTGATAGATGGTCCCGTAGGTGTGTCCGCCGACCGCGCGGTACACCGGGCAGGCGTTGAGGCAGGCGCCGCAGCGGATGCAATGCAGGACGTCGCGCTGCTCGGAGTCGGCCAGCAGCTGGCTGCGCCCGTTGTCCACCAGCACCACGTGGAACTCCTCCGGCCCGTCCACCTCACCCGCGCGGCGGGCGCCGGCGAGCAGGGTGTTGTAACAGGTGATGGGCTGCCCGGTGCCGGAGGTCGCCAGCACCGGCCACAGCATTGCCAGGTCCTGCAGGCGCGGGACCACCTTCTCGATCCCGGTCATCACCACGTGGATGCGGGGGATGCTGGTGCACAGCCGGCCGTTGCCCTCGTTGGTGGTGATGGCCACCATGCCGGCATCGGCGACCAGGAAGTTGGCGCCGGAGATCCCCATCTCGGCGGAGAAGAACGCCTGGCGCAGCGTGCGGCGCGCCACCGCGACCAGCTCCGGGGGATCATCGGTAGCGCCGCCGCCCAGCTTTTCTTTGAACAGGTCGCGGATCTGCCCGCGGTTCAGATGCATCGCCGGGGTGACGATGTGGTACGGCGGCTCGTTGCGCAACTGCACGATGTACTCACCGAGGTCGGTCTCGAAGACCTCCATGCCCAGCTTCTCCAGCGCCGGGGTGAGATGCACTTCCTCGGTCACCATCGACTTTGACTTGACGACCTTCTTCACCCCGCGCGCCACGGCCAGGTCGCAGACGTACCTGCGCGCTTCTTCCGAGGTCTCCGCCCAGAAAACGTGCCCGCCGCGCTCCTGAACTTTTGTCTCGAATTCCAGCAGGTAGCGGTCGAGATGATTGACCGCTTCCCACTTGATCTGCCGGCAGCGCTCGCGCGCCGCCTCCCAGTCGGTGAAGCGGGAGTGTCCGCGGGCGACCGCCGCCTCGTACTGGTCCATGTTGAAGCGGACAACCTGGCGGTGGGCCAGATCGCCGGACTTCTCGGCGGCGCGGCGGAGGAATTCCCGGGCGGCGGCGCTCATTCGGCCTCCTGCGCCAGGATGCTCGCCAGGTGCATGGTGCGGGCGCGGGCGTTGCTCCGGCGGAGCATGCCTTCGATGTGCATCAGGCAGCTTTGATCGAGCGAGGTGACGACCTCGGCGCCACTGGCTTCGATGTTCTGCGCCTTAGAGTCGCCCATGGCCGCCGAGATCATGTCGAACTTCACCGCAAAGCCGCCACCGAAGCCGCAGCACTCCTCCACGTAAGGCATTTCCACGAGTTCCAGGCCGCGGACGTGCCGCAACAGTTGCCGGGGCCCGTCTTTCAGGCGTAGCTCGCGCAGGGCATGACAGGCGTCATGGAAGGTGACTCTGTGGGGGAACCGGGCGCCGACATCCAGCTTCTTTGCCACCTTCACCAGGAACTCGGAGAACTCGAAGACGCGCTTGCCCAACTGCTCCGCCGGCTCTTGCAGGGGCGTCCCCGCCAGCAGCTCGGGGTAGAAGTTCCGCACCATGGTGGTGCAGGAACCCGACGGGCAGACCACCGCTTCCGCGCTCTCGAAGATGCGGACAAAGCGTTCCGCCAGCGGTCGCGCCTCGTCCCAGTATCCGGTGTTGAAGGCCGGCTGGCCGCAGCAGGTCTGCTGGGCAGGGAAGTCCGGCTCATACCCGAGTCGGCGCAGCACGCGCACCACGTCCACCCCGACCTGCGGAGCCAGTTGATCGATGAAACAGGGGATGAACAATGAGACCTTGGACGCCACGACGCCCCGGTTATAGTCCCGAAACGGGGCTCCGCACAAGGCGGGGGAAGGGTCGGGAACCGATGTTTTCCAGGAAGGGAAGTCGGGAGCGAGAAATGTCGCTCCCAGTCTCCATGTTCGTTGACACCTCCGGCGGGTTTAGGTAGAGTCTGCGGCCACATTCCCTTCCTGTGGGTCTCGGTGGACGAGACCACTGTGGCGACCTTCGTGCGAGGAGAAACCTATGGCTAAGAAGAAAACGTCCCGCAAGCGCGGAGTCACGCGACGCGAGTTTGTGAAGATGGCCGGTATGGCCGGCATGTCGGCAGTGGGGGTCGGCATCTTCGGGCAGGCGCCGGTGTTTGCCCAGGAACGCTCGCTCCATTTCCTGCTGTGGAAGAACTTCTCTCCGCCCGCCGACGTCGAGATCGTGCGCCAGGGGGAGGAGTGGGGCAAGCAGAGCAAGGTCAAAGTCCGGATCGAGCAGATCAACGCCAACGATATCCCGGCACGCGCGGCGGCCGCCATCGAGAGCAAGCAGGGGCCGGACATCATCCAGTTCTTCCACAACTGGCAGAACCAGTACGGCGACGCCCTGGTCGATGTGAGCGAGATCTGCACCAAGCTGGAGTCCAAGTATGGCGGTTACATCGACTACGCCAAGAGTCACGCCATGCTCAACGGGAAGTTCAACGCGGTGCCGCATACCATCGTGCCGAACATCTACGTGGTCCGCGACTCGTATCTGAAGGCGGCCGGCACCAAGACCTGGCCCAAGACCTGGGAGGACCTGCGCCACGAAGGGAAGAAGTGGAAGGCGAACGGGCATCCGGTCGGCCAGACCGTCGGCCACACCTTCGGCGATGCGGTCGATTTCACCTACCCCTACCTCTGGAGCTACGGGGTTGCCGAGCGAGATGAGAAGGGGAAGGTGACCATCAACAGCAAGCAGACGCTGGAGGCGCTGAAGGCCTTCAAGGCGCTATGGGACGACGCCATGGACCCGGCCGGCCCGGGCTGGGACGACTCCGCCAACAACCGTGCCTTCCTCTCGGGCGCTGTCGCCGCCACCAACAATGCTCCCAGCATCTACCTCACGGCTTCGAACCAGGTGATCCTGGACGACAAGGGTGAACCGCTGGTGAAGGACATCGTGCACGTGCTCAATCCAGCGGGACCGGCGGGAGTCTTCCACTACCACTACAGCCAGCAGCTCGCCATCCCCAAGTATTCGAAGAGCGCGGACGCCGCCAAGGAGTTCATCGGCTGGTTGCTGGAGAAGGAGCAGTACGCCAAGTACCTGCGTCGTGGCCAGGCCTACCAGGCGTCGCCCCTGAAGGCTTACATGCAGGACCCGATGTGGGACATGTTCCCCGCGCTCAAGCCGTATCGCGACTCTTTGCTGCAGGCGCGGCGCGTCGGCTGGAAGGGGGATGCGGACGCCAATGCGGCCCGGGTGGTGCAGAACTACGTCCTCATCGACATGCTGGCCAACGTGGCCACCGGCAAGATGAGCCCCGAGGACTCGATGAAGTGGTGCGAGGGACAGCTCAAGTCGATTTACGGCGCGTGATGCACCTGCGCCCGGTCCTGGATCGGCATGCCTAACGGTTCGCAGCCTGAGCGCCCGAAGCTGGTCCCTGCCCGGGGCAAGCGCGAACGCATGTGGGCCCTTCTGGAGCGGCCGGACGTCCTCGGCTACCTGCTGATGACGCCGGCCGCTCTCATCATCTTCCTGTTCGTCGCTTATCCCTTCGCCTGGGGCGTGTGGATGAGCCTGACGAACAAGCAGATCGGGATGCCCTGGTCCCAGGTGCAGTTCGTCGGGCTGAGGAACTACGTGGACCTGGCCACCAAGGACAAGGTCTTCTGGACCACCACTTTCAACAGCTTCGTCTATACCGGGGTCGCGACCATCGTCAAATTCATCCTCGGCATCTGGCTTGCTCTCCTGCTCAACCGGATGGTGCGCTTCCAGCGCTTTGTGCGCGCTGCCGTGCTGCTGCCCTGGATCGTCCCCACCGTGCTCAGCACCATCGCGTTCCTGTGGATCTTCGACCCCGACTTCAGCGTCATCAACTGGACCCTGAGGCAGTTCGCCGTTTGGATGGGTTGGGGGCCGGTGCGAGGGCCGCTGTGGCTGGCGGACCCGTTGCTGGCCCTGGCCTCGGTCACCTTCGTGAATATCTGGCGCGGCGTACCCTTCTACGCCATCTTCTTTCTTGCCGGCCTGCAGACCATCAACCCGGAGCTCTACGAAGCGGCGGCCATCGACGGCGCCAGCGCCTGGCAGCGCTTCTGGTATGTGACCTTGCCCGGGATCCGTCCGATCATCGTCGTAGTCCTCGTCTTTTCCGTGATCGTGACCTTCTCCGACTTCCAGGTGGTGTACGTGCTGACGCGCGGCGGCCCCGCCAACAGCACCCACCTGTTTGCCACCTATGCCTACCAGGTGGCCATGATGGGCACGCGGCTCGGCCTGGGCGCGGCGGTCTCGCTCTTCATGTTCCCGGTGCTGGCGGTGCTGATCATTCTCCAGCTGCTGTACGTGCGGCGGGAGCACGCATAGATGGCCGCTCCTCCCATCGGCGAGACCTTCCTCAAGCGGCTGCTGGTCTACCATCTGCCGCTCTTTGCCTTCGTTCTCTTCGCCCTGTTCCCCTTCTATTGGATGTTCGTCACCTCGATCAAATCGACCCGCGAGACCTACAACCGGCAGGCCAACCCGTACATCCCGGTCACCTGCGTGGCGACCGTCGGCGACCAGGTGCGTTCGCTCCAGTTCGACGGAGCGGCGGTCATGGACAACTGCTTCTACCACTGGCGCGTCCTGCTGCGCGACACCCTTTTCATCCGCTGGCTGGAGAACACGCTGTTCGTGGCGGTGGTTTCGACCTTCATCTCGCTGTTTGCGGGGATCACTGCGGGCTATGCCCTGGCGCGGCTCAAGTTCCGAGGCGCGGACACTCTCGGCGTCCTCATCTTCATCACTTACCTGGTGCCGCCTACGCTCCTGTTCATCCCGCTCTCGGACTTCATCGGCGACCCCCCCGTGTTCCACATCAGCCTGCTCAACTCGCCCTGGGCGCTGATCGTGGCATATCCCACCTTCCTGGTGCCCTTCTGCACCTGGCTGCTCACCGGCTACTTCCGGACCATCCCCCCGGAGCTGGAAGAACAGGCGATGGTGGACGGCGCAACCCGCATCCAGGCGATGGTCAAGGTCATTCTTCCCCTGGCCCTGCCCGGACTGCTCTCGGCGGGAATGTTCGCCTTCACGCTCTCGGCGAATGAATTCCTCTACGCCCTCATCTTCATTTACGATGCCTCCAACAAGACGGTGCCGGTCGGCGTGGTCAGTGAGTTGATCAAAGGCGATGTCTTTTACTGGGGCGAGCTGATGTCGGGCGCCTTGCTGGGCTCGGTCCCCGTGGCCCTGATCTACTCGTTCTTCGTCGAGCACTACGTGGCGGGGATGACCGGCGCGGTCAAAGGTTGAGAGGAGGCTCACGTGCTGCAACAGCGTGGCCGCTACGCTGCCGCTTGGCTGTGGGTGGCGATCGCGGCGATCGTTCTGGCGCCGATCGGCTGCTCCCGCAGCAGCAAGCAGGAGCAGACGGTACCATCGGGACCAACCGGCGAGATCTCCGGCACCATCACCCTGGATCCGGCCTTGAAGGACAAGGTGGGCAAAGCCCCGCTGTTGCTGATCTTCGCTTCGACTTCGTCCGACCCGACCCAACCTGCACTGGTGGTCAAGCGGGAATTCGATGTCAGCTTTCCTTACAACTACAAGCTCTCCGCCGAAGACATCACCCTTGTCGGCTCCTCCTTCCAGGGGAAGATGTATGTGACGGCGCGCATCGATCCTGCCGGGATGATAGGCCCGGCGCGGCCGGGCACGTTCGACGGCACGTATCCGGGCAACCCGGTCGCGGTCGGCTCCAGCAAGGTCGACATCGTCATCAATAAGGCGCACTGAGTCCCATCCTGGACCCAGGTGTACGATCCCTGAGCTTCCTCAAGCAAGACGCGCGCAGCCGCCGATGTCACAGCCCTGAGTGACCGCTGCTTTTGCAGCTTGTTCAAGGCGCGACTACCATGGGTGCGCGAGGCACGCCGTGGTCCACGCGCTCGTCGAGTATCCCGTCCTGACTTTGTTCGTGGTCATTGGCCTGGGATACCTGGTCGGCGAGATCAACTTCTTCGGCTTCCGCTTCGGTGTGGCCGGGGTCCTGTTCATGGGGCTGGCCGTGGGCGCGCTGCACCCCAACGTCGCCCTGCCCGAGATCGTCTCCACCCTGGGGCTCATCATCTTCGTGTACGCCGTCGGCATCCACAGCGGCCCGGCATTCTTCGCCGCCTTCCGCAAGCAGGGATACCGCGACACGATGTTCGCGCTCGGCCTGGTGATCTTCGGTGCAGTGCTCACGCTGACGGTTTCTCTTTCCCTCCATCTCGGGGGGGCGCGCACCGCCGGCCTGTTCACCGGGGCCATGACCAACACGCCTGCGCTGGCCGCCGCCCGGGAGCGCGCCCGCGAGCAAGCCCGCGCCTCCGGAGCGTCCGAAACCGAGGTGCGAGCGCTCGGCGACGAGCCCGTCGTCGCTTACTCCATCGCCTATCCGCTGGGAGTGATCCTGGTGCTGATCGGATTCAACCTGGCCCGCCGGCTGTGGCGGGTGGAGTTCGGGCCGGCGGAAGAAGCGCCCGAGATCCTAGTGCGCGATTTCGTGGTCTGTAATCCGGGCGTGATCGGCCAGAAGGTGGAAGAGGTCCTGCGGGTGCACGGCGAGCTCGGGTTCGTGGTCAGCCGCATCCGCCACAACGGCAGCACCGGCCTGGTCACCTCGGAGACCTTGCTCGCCGACCAGGACATCGTGGCTGTCGTCGGCGACGAGGAGGCGTTGCAGCGCGCCCGTCACATCTTCGGGGAGCCCACCAACACCCACATCGAAGCCGACCGCTCGGAGCTCGACTTCCGCCGCGTGTTCGTCTCCAGCGCCGCGGTGGTGGGCAAGCGCATCCGCGATCTCGACCTGGCCAACCGGCTGCACGCCACCATCACCCGCCTGCGCCGCGGCGATGCCGACGTGGTGGCCACCCCCGACACCCGCTTGTGGTTCGGCGACCGCGTCCGCGTGCTCACCCGCCGGGAGAACTTCGCCGCTGTGTCTGGATTCTTCGGCGACTCCATCCGCGGCACTGCGGAAACCGATTTCGGCTCGGTCGCCATCGGCATGGTGCTGGGGGCCCTGGTGGGCATGCTGCCCATCCCACTGCCCGGCGGGGCCAAGGTAAGTCTCGGATTCGCCGGTGGGCCGCTGCTGGTCGCGCTGGTGCTCGGCGCCGTCGAGCGCACCGGCCGCATCTCCTGGAATATTCCCGTCAGCGCCAACCTCACCCTCCGCCAGATCGGCCTGCTCCTCTTCCTGGCCGGCGTGGGCACCAAGGCCGGATACGCCTTCCTGCAGACCATGCGCACCAATGGCCTGCAGATGCTGGTGGCGGGCGCGTTCGTCACCGCGTTCACGACCCTCGCCGGCTTGATCGTCGGCTACAAGGTCCTGAGGATCCGCTTCGACACGCTGATGGGGATGGTGTCGGGCGTCCAGACCCAGCCCGCTTGCCTGGCCTTCGCCACCACCACGGCCAACAACGAAGCGCCGAATGTCGGCTACGCCAGCGTGTACCCGGTGGCGATGATCGCCAAGATCATCCTCGTCCAGGTACTGCTCAGTTGGGCGGGGTAGCCCCGCCTCAATCGGTCTCTTTGTCGAACAGGGAAGGCGTGTCTTTGAAAAGCTCTTCGAGGAAGCCATCGCGGTCATTCACGAAGCGTCGAACGATCTGCATCGGAGCGGTCTCTTCGTACTGGATCTCACGGATCTCCTCATCATCGAAGGAGAAGATTTGCGCCTCTGGATAGCCGAGTAGGACCGGGGAGTGGGTGGAGATGATGAATTGCGCGTCCCTGTATTTCGGGAGCACGTCGTGGAGCATGACCAGAAAAGCGAGTTGACGCTGCGGTGACAATGCTGCTTCTGGCTCATCGAGCAGGAACAGCCCGTTCCGCCGGAACTTGAGTTCGAGAAGAGTAAAGAAGGTCTCCCCATGGGAACGTTCATGGAGGCTGCGTCCGCCATAGTAGGTGCTGATCGGAGGGGCGAAGGCACTGGGTTCCTTATCCAATTCATCCATGTAAGAAACCGTGTTGAAGAAACTCTCCGCCCGCAGGAAAAAGCCGGCGCCCGTCCGGCGATCGAATGACAAGCGCAGGGCCTTTACCAGCGAATCGATCGCGTGATTACTCTCCGTGCTGTCAGTCTGGAAGTTTCGATTGCCACTCTCTCGACCGAACCCGTAATGAGCCGCAATGGCTTCCAGCAGGGTGGACTTTCCCGTGCCATTCTCTCCGGCGAAGAAGCAGACCCGCGAGCGAATCGTCAGCTCAGTGATGCGGGCGATGACCGGGACGGTAAACGGATATTGCTTCCAATCGTCGACGCGGTCGCGCAATAGGGTGATTTTCTTCAGCACGTATCGTAATTCTAGCCTGAAGGAGCGATTTCTCAGTCGCCCCGGAGACTTTGGAATTGGTGCGTATTTCATCATTTCTTAACGACATTTTCTCCCCTTGGACGTCTTATAGAGGAAGCACCAGGGGCCCCGAAAATCGGTAGGAAACCAGGGGAACTTTCGTCCTTCGGTTCCCGTACCTCCAGGTGGGGATAGCGGTATGAACCTCTCGTCTGAACAGCCATTACCGGAAGCGCAGCCGGCGCCAGCAAGGGACCATATGGGCCTGACCGTCGATTCTCGCTTAGTGGGCAACGTGGCGGTGGTGTACTGCACGGGGCGGCTCGATCTCGGGGAAGGATTGGAAAACCTGGCCGAGTACGTGAGAGCGGCCTTTCAGGCCGGGAATCCCGTGCTCCTGCACCTGGGCGGAGTCGAGGCTATCGACGCGGCCGGGCTGGGCGTCCTGGCGGAGCTGGCGGCCCACGCGTCGCAATCGAATGGTGGATTACGCCTGTGCAACGTGCCCAAATACGTTGCCGAAGTGGTTACTTTGACCCATCTGGCCGAGGTGCTCGAGTGCTATCCGACAGAGAAGGACGGCTTGGCCTCGTACCTGGGGATCGCCGCCTTCTGGCGCGCGTCGTAGGAACTGGCGTGGCGCGGCCGCCCTCGGCCGCGTCCTAGCGTGGCAGGCTGGCGGAACCCTGGTGGCGCACATCCGCGCCCCGCACCCAAAAGATGACATCCTCGGCGATGTTGGTGGCGTGGTCTGCCACCCGTTCCAGGTTCCGCGCGATCAGCAAGGCGTTCATCGCCTGGCGCGTGGTCTGGGGGTCGTTGGTCATCCAGTCCAGCATCGCGCGCGCGATCTCTCGGTTCATGTCATCCACGATGTCGTCCGCCTTGAGGAGCGCTTCCGCCGTCTCCGCCTTGGCATCGATGAACGATTGCAAGGCGTCGTGGACCATCCCGGTGGCGGTGCGGGCCATGCGCGGGACGTCCACCGGAAGGTCGACATGCGGGAGCCCGGCGGCGTCGAGGGCGCGCTCGGCGATGTTCACCGCCTGGTCCCCGACCCGCTCCAGGTCGGCGTTGATCTTCATGACGGCGGTGATGAAGCGCAGGTCGATGGCCATGGGTTGCTGCATGGCGAGCAGGTCCAGCGCCAGCTCGTCGATGTCGCGCTCGATGTTGTTGATGGCGGCTTCGTCGGTGAGCACGGACTTGGCGAGTGAGGTGTCGCGGCGGATGTAGGCCTGCACCGCGCGCTCCACCGCGCTCTCCGCCATGCCCCCCATGCGGAGCAACTTTTCCTTCAACTCGTCGAGGCCCTGATGGAAGCGCGTGCGCATCAGCCGAACCGTCCTGTGATGTAGTCTTCCGTCCGCTTGTCGGACGGGGTGGTAAAGATCTTCTCGGTGGTGGCGAATTCTATCAGGCGGCCCATGAGGAAGAAGCCGGTGAATTCCGCCACCCGTGCCGCCTGCTGCATGTTGTGGGTGACGATCACGATGGTGTATTGCTCCTTCAACTGGAAGATGAGTTCTTCGATCTTGCTGGTGGAGATGGGATCGAGGGCGGAAGCCGGCTCATCCATCAGCATCACCTCCGGCTCGACCGCCAGGGCGCGCGCGATGCACAGCCGCTGCTGCTGCCCGCCGGAGAGGCTGGCTCCCGATTGCTTCTTCAGGATGTCTTTGACTTCCTCCCACAGCGCGGCCTGCTTCAGCGAGCGCTCCACGACCTCGTCGAGCTTGCGGCGGTTGGAATACCCGTTCAGCTTCAGTCCGGCGGCGACATTGTCGTAGATCGACATGGTGGGAAACGGGTTCGGCTTCTGGAAGACCATGCCGATGCGACGCCGCACCTCGACCGCCGAGGTCCCGTTGTAGATGTCGCGCTCGCCGACATTGACCTTGCCTGCGGCCCGCGCGCCCGGGATGGTCTCGTGCATCCGGTTCAGGCAGCGCACGAACGTGGATTTGCCGCAACCCGACGGCCCGATGATCGCCGTCGCGTGATTGGCGGCGATGCTCATGGTGATGTCGTACAGCGCCTGGGTGGCGCCGAACCAGGCGTTGAGGCCCGCGACTTCGATGCCGACACCCATCAGTGAGCCCCTTTCAGAATGCCCCGGCTGGCCACATAGCGTACCGCCGCAACGCTGATCACGATCAGGGCGATCAGCACCAGCGCTCCTGCCCAAGCCTGCCGGTGCCATTCGTCGAATGGCGAGATGGCGAAGGTAAAGACTTGCAGCGACAGGGCTGCCGTCGGTTGATTGGGCTTCAGGTTCCAGAACTGGTTGCCGAAGGCGGTGAACAGCAGGGGCGCCGTCTCTCCCGCCACCCGCGCAAACGCCAGCATCACCCCGGTGATCACGCCCGCCGACGCCGTGCGCAGGGCGACCGACAGCGTTGTCCGCCAGCGCGCGACCCCCAATCCGTACGCCGCCTCCCGGACGGTATTGGGGACCATGGCCAGCACTTCTTCGGTGGAGCGCGAGATGGTCGGAATCATCATGATCCCCAGGGCCACACCCCCGGCGAAGGCGGAGAAGTGCTTCTGGGGGACGACCACCAAGCCGTACACCACGATCCCGATGACGATGGAGGGCACCCCGTTGAGCACGTCGGCGGTAAAGCGCAGCAGATTGCCGAAGCGATTCTGGCCGTACTCGGCGACGTAAACCCCAGCGCCGATGCCGAGCGGCACTCCGATCAGCGAGGCGATGCCGAGGATCATCGCGGTACCGGCGATGGAGTTGGCCATGCCGCCCCCGCCTTCGCCCACCGGTCTTGGGGTTTGGGTGAGGAACGCCCAATTCAGCGAGCCGATCCCTTTGGCCACGAGATAACCGAAGATCGCCAGCAGCGGCACCATGACCACGACCACGGTGCCGACCGCGGAAACAGTGAAGAATCCGTCGACGATCTGGCGTCGCCAATGGCGCAGAGAGCCTTTAGACATGGACCCTCGGAGGAGCGCCGCGCGTCACCGTCCACACCAGCAGACGGGCCACGATGTTGACCACGATGGTCACCAGGAAAAGCGCCAGCGCGATGTGCACCAGCGCGCTCAGGTACAGGTCATCGGTCGCTTCGCTGAACTCATTGGCGATGACGCTGGCCATGGTATAGCCGGGCGCAAACAACGACTTGGAGATCTCAGGGCGGTTGCCGATCACCATGGTGACCGCCATGGTCTCCCCCAGGGCGCGGCCCAGGCCCAGGATGATAGCACCCACGATGCCGACCCGCGCGTTGCGCAGGACCGACATACGGATCATCTCCCAGCGGGTGGCCCCCAGGGCCAGAGCGGCCTCCCGCTGATGCTGTGGCACCGCCACCAGCACCTCGCGGGTGAGCGAAGAGATGATGGGAATGACCATGACAGCCAGGATGACTCCGGCGGCCAGCATGCCGATTCCGAAGGGGGGGCCGCTGAACAGGCTGGTCCATCCGAAATAGGTCGCCAGGAACGGCTGGACGTAGTTGCGGAGCAGGGGGGCGAGAACGAAGATCGCCCACAGGCCGTACACCACGCTGGGAATCGCCGCCAGCAGCTCAGTCAGGAACGAGATCGGCCCCCGCAGCGGAATGGGGCACATCTCGGTCGTGAACACCGCCACCCCGATCGACAACGGGACGGCGATGGCGAGGGCGAGCAGCGACGAAGTGATGGTGCCGTAGATGAACGGCAGCGCTCCGAATTCGCCGGCCACGGGATCCCAGTTTGTGCCCGTGAAGAACTTGAACCACCCGAATTGGTGGATCGACAACTGCGACTTCTGAATGAGTTCGAAGATGATCAGGCCGACGATGGCCAGCAGGGACAGACCACAGGCCAGCACCAGCAATAGGAAGCCCTTGTCGGCAAAGCGGCTGGCCTTGAGCGGGACCAGCGACACCCGGCGTGCCTCTGCCCCCGCGGCCACTACCTTCGGCCTGGGAGCGGGGATCGGCGCTAGTTTCATGGGGTGGGAGCTCACCAACGGAGGCTAGCAAAGGCGTGTTACAGGATTGTTAATGGTGCGGGCAATGGGAGAAAAAGCAACGGCGCCGCTGGTAGGCGGCGCCGTTGTTCTGCTTGGCGTTGCATTACTTGATGTTCTTGATCGCCGCCTGCTCTTTGGCCACCGTGTCCTGCGGCAGCCGCGCGTAGTGCAGATCCTGGACCATATTCTGCCCATCGGTCGCCATCCAGTTGAGGAAGTCCTTGAAGACTTCCCGCTTGTGGGCGTCCTTCCAGGTGGTGGGCACCAGCAGCCAGGTAAAGCTGCAGATGGGGTAGGCGACCTTTCCCGGAGGATTGGTGATGCTCACGCGGAAGTCCGCCGGCATACTCTTGATGCTGGCCGCTGCGGCGGTGGTGGATTCCAGGCTGGCTTTGACGAATTCCCCGCCGGCATTCTTTACGCTGCCGTAGGTGATGTTGTTGGTCAGGGCATAGATCAGCTCGACGTAGCCGATCCCGCCTTCCATTTGCCGCACCAGGCCGGCCACGCCCTCGTTGCCCTTGCCGCCCAGCCCCACAGGCCACTTCACCGAAGTCCCCTTGCTCGGACCGCTCGCCCAATCCTTATTGATCTTCGACAGGTAGTCGGTCCAGATGTAAGTGGTCCCGCTGCCGTCGGAGCGGTGGATGACGATGATGTCCCGGTCGGGCAAGGAGACGCCCGGGTTGGCGCCGGCGATCGCCTTGTCATTCCACTTGGTGATCCGCCCCAGATAGATCCCGGCCAGGGCGTCGGGGGTGAACTTCAGCTCCGCCTTCACCCCTGGGATGTTGTACGCGGGCACGACCGCGCCCAGCACCGTCGGCAGGTGGATGACCTTGACCTTGCTCTCCGCGATCTGCTGGTCGCTCATCGGGCCGTCGGTGGCCCCGAAATCCACGGTTCCGGCCTGCACCTGGCGGATCCCGCCACCGCTCCCGATGGATTGGTAGTTGATCTCCACATCGGGATGGGCCTTGTGATACTCGCTGAACCATTTGCTGTAGATGGGATAGGGGAAGGTGGCGCCGGCGCCGGTAAGATTGGTTTGGGCGAGTGCTGCGGGAAGGACCACGAGAGCACAGAGCAGGCAAACGAGTGCACGCGTCAAGCTGTTCCTCCGGATTTCTATTGGTCTGCTCGTTTCTAATGGAGGTGTGTTACAGCCCGGTTACAAAGGGGTGAAATTCCGTTGAACGGCCTATTGAGCGCTGTGCTGGGCCTTGCGCAGATGCTCGAGGAACATCTGCTCCGCGCTCTTCCCGTGCATGCGAAGGACGTGGCGGACGGTGTGGCCGGTGACGAAGTGGCAGACCTCCTCGGCCATGTTCTTGGCGTGGTCGCCGGCGCGCTCCAGGGCCTGGGCCATGAACAGGACCTGCACGCCCTCACTGCCGCCGGCGCCATCCGGGCGCTCGACGTGGCGGATATGGAGCATGTTGCGCAGCCGGTCCAGTTCGGCATCGGTGCGCAGCACAGAGACGGCGCAGTCCACATCGCGGCGGGAAAAGGCCTCATAGGCGTCCGCCAGCATCTTCTCCAGGACGGTGCACATGCGGATCAGGTCATTGACGTCGTCCATCTCCAGGCGCTCGCCGATGGCCTCGGCGCGGCTGACCACGCTGCTCACCAGGTCCCCGATGCGTTCCAGGTCGATCATGACCTTCATGCAGGCCAGGAGTTCGCGCGCGCCTTCGGCCGGAACCTGACTCACCGCCAGGGTGATGCGCTCGTCCAGTTCACGGTCCAGGCGGTCGAGTTCCCGTTCGGCGTCAGCGACGGCGCGGAAGGGCGCCGCAGTGCGCCGGGCCAGGCCGTCGGCGGCATTGGCCACCGCCGCCTTGGCTAGCTGGCAGGCGCGCAGGGTCATGGCGACCAGCGCGGCGTGCTCGGTATCAAGGATCTGGTGATTCTGTCTTGGACTGGCCACGGGGGCACCTCGACTGCCCCCAGTTTGGTGCGACCCTGTTACAAGGTCGTTAACGCCTGATGAAAATCCGCTTCGGGATCCGATGCATTAAACAGCGCACCACGAAGGGGACGAAGGTAGCCACAAAGGGCACGAAAAAAGAGGTCTAGGCGACGGCGGCCTGGGCGGCGGGGAGGGTGAAGTAGAAGGCGGAGCCGTGGCCCAGCCGGCTTTCGGCGCGGATGCTGCCGCGGTGGGCGAGCATGATGTGCTTGGCGATGGCCAGGCCGAGCCCGGTGCCGCCGGACTCGCGGGAGCGGGCCTTATCCACGCGATAAAAGCGCTCGAACAGACGCGGCAGATGCTCGGAAGCGATGCCCGGGCCCAGGTCGCGAACGTAGAATTCGACCGAGGCGCCGCAGTCGTGCGCCCCCAGGAAGACTTGCCCGCCACTCCCCCCATACTTCAGGGCGTTATCCACCAGGTTGGCGAGCACCTGCTGGATGGCGTCCACGTCGGCAGTAACGCTGCGATCGGTGCTGCCTTCGATGCTCAGCTCGATGCCCCGGCTGCGCGCGATCTCGCGGAAACTCTGGAGCGTTTCCCGCAACAACTGCGAGGCGGGCACGTTCACGAAGGCGAATTCCTTCTCCCCGGACTCCACTCGGGCCAGCGTCAGCAGGTCCTCGGTGAGGCGAGTCATACGCGCCGCGTTCTTTTGGATGATTTCCAGGAACTCGCGGGCCTGCTCGGCGTTGGCGCCGGGGTCGAGCAGGGTTTCGGCATAGCCCTGGATGGAGGTCAGGGGCGTGCGCAGCTCGTGCGAGACGTTGGCGATGAAGTCGCGCCGCGTCTTTTCCACACGTTCCGCGTCGGTGAGGTCGTGGAGCACGGCCACCACCCCGCCGCCCAGCATGGGCGCAGCGGTCACCTGAAAGATCTTTCCCGCCACCACCGTGCCGGCGCGGCCCGCCTGCGCCACGCGCTTCTGCAGCGCGTCCTCGACCACGCGCAGGAACTCGGGGTCGCGGATGGTTTCCACGACCGGCGCCTGCAAGCGCACCGCTCCCTTCACGTAGCCGCGCATCACGCCATTGGCCCATTGCACCTTCTTGTCCGCCGAGACGGCGATAACGCCGTCTTCCATGCTGTTGAGCAGGGTCTCGAGCTGGTTGCGGTTGTCCTCCACGTCCGCGAAGGACTCCTGCAACTTGCGCGCCGTGGCATCGAGGGCAGTGGCCACCTGGGAGATCTCGTCGGAACCGTAGTCGGTCACGCGCGCCGCCAGGTCTCCGGCCGAGACACGTTCGGTGAAGGCGACGATATGTCGCAGCCGTCGGGCCACCGACTGGGCGGCGAAGGCCGAGAACATGATCGCCGCCAGCACCGCCAGCAGGGAGGCAATGACCAGGGTCCGGCGGATCGCCCGGGTGGTTTGCTGGATGGCGGAAAGCGGGTATGCCATCCGGACGGCGCCCCCCGGAATGGGCACCGCGACATAGAGGGAATCCACCTTGATGGTGTGGCTGAAGCGGCGGGACATTCCCAGCCGCCCGTGTTGCAGCGCCTCCATGAACTCGGGCCGGGTGGCGTGGTTCTCCATCTCCGCGGCCTTGGCCTCGTTGTCGGCCAGCACCGTGCCGTCGGAGCGGATCACGGTGGCACGCACATTGCCCGCCTGGCCCGCTTCGTCCACCAATTGCTGGATGGGCGTGGCGTGGTCGGCTTGGACCCGCAGCGCGAACAGGCGCGTTTTCTCCTGCAGGGCGCTCTCGATCTGGGCGGTCAGGGAACGCTCCCAGGCGGAGCGGATGGTGGCATCGAGGATAACGGTGACCGCAGCGATCACCATCAGGAAGGCCGCCAGCAGCTTGAAGAAGATCCGCCTCTTCAACGCAGCGCCTCGAAGCGGTAGCCGGCGCCGCGGACGGTGCGCAGGTGGCGCGGGTTCTCGGGATCGCGCTCGATCTTCTCCCGGATGCGGCGCACGTACACGTCCACCGAGCGGGGAGTGACGAAGGCGGTGTCGCGCCACACCGCGTCGAGCAGTTGGTCGCGGGTGAAGACCCGTCCGGCGTGCCGCGCCAGGTGTTCCAGCAGGCGGAACTCGGTGGCCGTGGTCTCCACCGGCTTGCCGCGTACCTTCAGGGTCATGGCGCCGGTGTCGATCTCCAGGTCGCCGACCTTGACCATGGCGGGGGCCAGCGGTCGTTCGAAGCGGCGCAGCACCGCCTTGGCCCGGGCCACCAGCTCGCGCGGGCTGAAGGGCTTGGTGATGTAGTCGTCGGCGCCCAGTTCCAGCCCGACCACGCGGTCGGCTTCGCTGGAGCGGGCGGTGAGGAAGATGACCGGGGTGGCAGCCAGGGCTTGCGACTGGCGGATGCGGCGGCAGACCTCGAGACCATCGCTGCCCGGCACCATGATGTCGAGGATGAAGACGGAGGGACGTTCCTTCTCGGCTTCCGGCAGCATGCCGGTGGCGCCACCGAAGACCCGCACTACGAAGCCCGCCGATTCCAGATGATGGCGCACCAAACGCGCTATATCGGCGTCGTCTTCCATCAGGAAGATGGTTTGCTTCACGGCCTTATTGTACCCGGATGCCTGTTACAGGGGGGTTACAAGGCGGGCCTGTCGGGAACGGGGTCGAGGACGGAACCGGGTCGTATTAGAATCACGCGCCATGAGCAAGACAAAGCCTGCTACCCCGAACGACTACATCGCGCAGATCGAGGAACCGCACCGCACCGCCATCAAGGCGATCCACGCCATGATCCGAAAGGCGCTACCCAAACTCGAGCCTTCGATCCAGTACGGCATGATCGGTTACGGCACCTATCATTACAAGTACGACAGCGGCCGGGAAGGGGACGCCCCTATCATTGCTGTCGCCAGCCGGAGCGGCTACATCTCGATCTATGGCTGCGGGGCAGAGATTGCCAAGGGTGCCAAGCAGGCCTTGCCCAAGGCTGATTTCGGCAAGGGCTGCATCCGCTTCAAGAAGCCGCAGGACATCGACCTGAAGGCCCTGGAGAAGGTCGTCAAGGCCGCCGCGCGGGAGAAGGTGAAGTTGCTTGGCAAGACGCCCACGTCCGCGGCGGCCTCGGCTAAGGTTTGAAGCCCACGCTCTGCCACAGCTTAGCCGTATCGTAGAACACGCCGCGCGCCACCACATATCGCACGGTGCGAATGTTGCTGATCCTCTCCAGCGGGTCGGCGTCGAGCAGGACCAGGTCGGCGCGCTTGCCCACCTCGACGGTCCCGACCTCCTTGTCCACGCCCATGACGCGCGCCGGGACCAGGGTCGCGGCCTGGATGGCCTCCATGGGCGTGAAGCCCGCCAGCGCGTACAACTCGATCTCGCGGTGCAGGCTGTGTCCCGGGACGGCCTGGTCGGTACCCGCCACGATGGGCACTCCCGCCTTGTGCAGCGCCCCGACCATCGCCAACTGGTTCTCAAAGATCTTGCGCATGGTGGGCGCGGCCTCCGGGGAGGCGCCGCCGCTGGTCAAGGGTTCAGCCAATTCCGGCGCCACCCTCGACACCCCCGGCTCGAAGCTTGTCACCGGCACGCCCGCGGCGTGGGAGTTCAATTCCATGAGCGCGAGGGTCGGGTCCACCACCGTGCCGTGCTGCTTGAGGAATCCGATCTCGTGCTGCGCCGCCGCGCCATTCATGTCCAGGGCGGCCAGCGCTTGCAAGCGTTGCGGACGGGACAACGCCTTGGCGGACTCCGGCAGCAGCGGGTCGAGCAGGAAATGGATGTGGTTCACCTGGTCCATCCCTGCACCGACCGCCTGGAAGACGTCGAGCCCGCGCGGGATGTGACCGGTGACCGTCATGCCCGCCCGGTGCGCGTCCTCGCAGATGGCTTTCAGGTTCTCCAGCTTCACCGAGCTGTAGATCTTCATCTGCTGGAATCCATCTTTCTTGTAGGCCGCGACCCAGCGGGCGGCATCTTTCGGGGAATTCACACGCGCTGTCCCAATGGCGATCGGCCCATCCCCGTCCACCACGCCGGCCAGCAGCAACTGCGGCCCCAGGCCGCGCCCATCGCGCAGCGCGTCCCGTACTGCCGTGATGAACTCCAGTTCATTCCCGACATCGCGCACCGTGGTCACGCCGGCTGCCAGATAGATCGGTCCCCACTCCACCTGCTCGAAGTGGGCGTGCATGTCCCACAGCCCGGGAAGCAGGAACTTCCCCGCGGCGTCGAACACGGTCGCTTTCTTCGGGATCTTGACCTTGGCGCGTGGTCCGGCGGCGACGATCTTGCCGCCCTCGACCACCACCGCGGAGTCCGGCACGGGCGGCTTGCCGGTGCCGTCGACGAGCGTGGCCCCGACGATGGCCAGCGGTCCCGAAGCTTTCACCTGCAGCTCACGCGAAAGCTCGGCCAGCACGGCCATCCCGTCCTGCCCGGCCTCGGCGACGAACTGGGCCAGCAGCGGCTCGTAACCCTCGGCGATGGCCTCGAAGTGGTCGAATTCGGCGTCGGTGGTGACCGCCGCCACCAGGCGCTGCTCGGCGTCGAACCACAGCGACTCGCGTCCCCAGATCAGCCCGGCCACGCTGTAGCGTTGCAGCTCCACCTGCTTGCCGCCCACGGTCAGGGCCTGGCGCCCGCGGTCGAGGATACGCACCTCGCCCTGGGGCAAGGTCGCCAGCGACGCCGGCGAGCCGTGTGCCCGCCAGTAGCGCACCAGCATCATCTGCAGGGCGATGGGCGAGTAGCCGCTGATGGTGAAGAAGCGCTCCGGGACCGGCGCATGGCGGGAGCTCGTCATCTGCCGGATGGCCGCCGTTGCGCCCTGCACCTCCACCGCGGAATCAATGTTCGACAACCGCGAAGTCTTGCCCTTGATCTCGAACGATTGCGGAGTCAGGTCCGCTGCCGAGCGAAGGGCCGCGGTGAGCGGCACCTTGGCGCCGCGATCAGTGAACTCGAATCGGACGGTGGTGACGAGCGACGTCCCCTCGCGCCGGACCTCATACCTCTCCTCCCCGATCGCCTGCTCAAACTTGTGCAGGCGGAACTTCCCACTCTCGACCAGCTCTCCTGCCGGCGTCTGCTGTGCCGCCGCCGTGACGCACATCCACAACAGAAGGGCCGAGATGGTGAGTCTGCGCTTGGTTCCAGGGCAATGCCGCATTGGATTTCTCCTCGTGGCGAAAGCGCTCATCATTATGCCGTTGGCACGATGAGGCGCATCAGGCAGAAGGTGAGGGCGGCCACCATGGCGGAGGCGGGAATGGTGAGGATCCACGCCCAGACGATGCGCCGGGCCACGCCCCAGCGTACCGCCGAAAGGCGGTGGGTCGCGCCCACGCCAACGATGGCGCCCGTGATGGTGTGAGTGGTGCTCACCGGGATGCCTGCCAGAGCGGTGCCGAACAGGGTGACGGCCCCGGCCGACTCGGCGGCGAAGCCCCCTACCGGCTTCAGCTTGGTGATCTTCGATCCCATGGTATGCACGATCCGCCAGCCACCGAAATACGTCCCCAACCCTATGGCGGCGTGCGCCGCCAGGATGATGGGCCAGTGGAGCCTTCCCCAGTCGGCCAGGAAGTCGCTCTTGCTCATGATGCCACCGGTGTACAGCGCCCCGGCCACGATGCCCATCGTCTTCTGGGCATCGTTGCCGCCGTGTCCGAGCGAGTAGCAGGCGGCGGAGGGTAATTGCAGGCGGCGGAACCAGTTATCGAGGTACACGACCTTTTCAGCCCCTGGATTTTCTTTACGGCCTCAGCTCGAACTCCGGGGTCTTCAGCACATCCTCCTCGGGAGCGGCAGTGACGGCGTGCAACCGGCGCAGCGCCGGCTGGAGATTGCGCATCATCTCCACCATTACCTCGATGCTGGCGTCGCGCTCGCTGTTCTCCGCCCCTTTCTTCAGCAGCGCCTCCAGGGGCGGCCTGGGGGTGGGATAGACGGCAAGCTGGACCTCTTCGCTCTCGGGGATGCCGCCCGCCTTCTTGGCCAGGGCCAGCGCCTCGGGGAATCCGCCCAGTTCATCCACCAAGCCGAGCCCTTTGGCGTCCTCGCCAGTCCAGATGCGGCCCTTGGCGATCTGCAACACCTCTTCTTTGGGCAGGTGCCGTCCTTCGGCGACCTTGCTGGTGAAGTCCACGTAAATGCGGTCAAGCCACTGCTGGAAGCGGGCCCATTCCGTGGGGTTGTAGTCGTGGGTACCGGTCCACATGGTCGAGTTCTGGCTGGTGTGGATCTCGTCCCACGACACCCCGATTTTGTCCCAAAAGCCGGAGGTCAGCAGCTTTCCGCTGAGCACCCCGATGGAGGCGGTGATGGTCCCCGGCTGGGCCACGATCTTGTCGGCGTTCATGGCGACGAAGTACCCGCCCGAGCCGGCCAGGTCGCCCATGGAGACGATGATCGGCTTGCCCGCCTGCTTGGCTTTCGCCGCTTCCCGCCAGATGGTGTCGGAAGCCACGTAGGAACCGCCGGGGCTGTCCACCCGGAAGAGGATGGCCTTCACGTCCTTGTCGGCCGCCGCTTCGCGAAAGGCCGCGGCCACGGTGTCGGAGCCCATGGTGAAGCTGCCGCCCACCGGGTCGTAGCTGCTCTTGCCGCGCGTGACCCCGCCGACGCCGTAGATGAGGGCGATCTTCTCCCCCTTGTCGTGCGGGCGTCCGGCGCGCGCCAGGTACTTCCAGGAGTAGAGGAGCTCGGCGTCGCTGCCCGCCCGCTGCTTCACCTCGGTGTAGGCCTCGTCGCGGTAGCCCAGCTTGTCCACCAGGCCGGCATCGAGCGCTTCCCTGCCCAGGAACGGCCCGCGGTCCATCAGCGCCTTGATCTCCGCCGGCGACTTGTGGCGTGCTTCCGCGATGCCGTTCACCAGCTGGCCGAAGAACGAGTCCATGACCTTCTGCATGGCCTCGCGGTGCGCCGGCGTGTACCTGGTCTCGGTGTAGAAGTTCAGCGCGTTCTTGTACTCATAGCGATGATCGCCGTGGAAAGTCATGCCCAGCTTGGCGAGCGTGCCCTTGATGAAGGGCGATTCCAGCATGATGCCGGTCATGCCGATGTCGCCGGAGGGCTGCATCCAGATCTGGTCGAAGGCGGTGGCCACGTAATAGGAGGCGCCGCCGTTGCTGAACTCGCCGAAGCTCTCGGCGAAAGCGATGGCGAACTTCTTGCTCTTGCGGAAGCGCAGGACGGCGTTGCGCACCTCCTGGGCCTGGGCGAGGCCCATGCGGGCGGCGCCGATGCGCGCCACCACGCCGACCACCCGGTCGTCTTTCTCGGCCCGCTCCAGCGCTTCCACCACGTCGCGCACCTTGGCGGTGTCGCGGTTCATGGCCTCGGCGATGGGATCGTCGGGGACGGCTTCGATCATGGGCCGCTCCAGGTCCAGTTCCAGCACCGTCTTCTTGGGCACGCGGCCTTTGGAGAACAGCACCACCGCGAACACGATGGCGGCGTACACCACGACCACGAATCCGATCACGGCAAAAAAGTGGGAGAGGCGCTTGCGCATGGGTCCTCCTTGGGAAGGCAGCCCCACAGGATACGGCAAGGCGACCGCCTTTGTTTGGGGGCGTCGCTGCCCGACTAGGTTGCCAAACGCCCCGAGACGCCCTAGCAGGCGTCTCTACCGTTCGGTTGTTTGTCGTGCGGAGCGGCTTCAGCCGCGAAGAGCCTGCCCTGAGTTCGTCAGAAGCCCCGGCGAGCGACTACGGCAAGTCCAATCAAGGTCAACAATATGAGGCCAGCCGAATAGACGTAGTACAGGACTCGCACCTTGGGCCAGAGCCACAACGGGAACTGATCTGCGAACTTGTCACTCCAAGAAGCCGATTGGGGACGCTCCCCTGGCAGACCTTCACCCTTGGATTTCCATCCTGCCGCAAGCCATGTCGCTCTGAGGTTCGACAACAGCAATGCCGTGACGCAGATCCTTGCCACGATGCCCGGCGAGAGAAGCATGAAAGAACGAAGAAGGACAATGGCGACCAAGTCGACAACGTAGTACGCCAACACCAATGTCGCAGCGTACCGGCTGCCTGTGCGGATGCCCACTCCGCCAATGTAGAAGAGCAGGAAGAAGAGAAAGCCAGAGATGAGCTGGCCGCTAAGGGCCATGAACACGAACGACCCGGTCGCCACGAGCAGGCATACCCAATAGCCTTGGACTCCGAGGTAGTCGACATCCGCATCTGTCTGGATCGAAGGCCACAGTAAGCTCTTTAGGCGGCTTTCGGTTCGCGGTGTCGAGTCGGACAAGCCAAGCGTTTGCATCGGCGAAAGCTTACTTCCTGAATCTGGAAGTTTCCAGAGAATCACGCTCGGCTAGCGACTGCCGACTGCCGACTGCCGACTGCCGACTGCTCTACCGCTCCACCAGCTCACCGTTGCCGTTCGCCACTGGCAGTTCCTCCGGGATGGCCTCGCCGTTGGCGGCTTTGCCGGTCTTCCTCTGTACCCAGTTCTGGAACGAGTCCATGTAGGTGTAGATCACCGGGGTGATGTAGAGGGTGATGATCTGGGAGAACATCAGGCCGCCGACCACGGCCAGGCCCAGCGGACGCCGCGACTCGGCGCCGGCGCCGAAGCCCAGGGCGATAGGCAGCGTGCCCATCAGCGCCGCCATGGTGGTCATCATGATGGGTCGGAAGCGCACCAGCGCTCCTTCGTAGATGGCGTCAGCGGCATTCTTCCCGTGCTGGCGCTGCGCCACCAGCGCGAAATCGATCATCATGATGGCGTTCTTCTTGACGATGCCCACCAGCATGATCACGCCCACGAAGGCGTAGATGTTCAGGTCGATATGGAAGAGCATCAGGGTCACCAGCGCGCCGAAGCCCGCCGAGGGCAGACCCGACAGGATGGTCAGCGGGTGGATGAAGCTCTCGTACAGGATCCCCAGCACGATGTAGATGACCAGGATGGCGAGGATGAGCAGCACGCCCAGGCCCCGGATGGACGATTCGAAGGCCTGCGCCGTCCCCTGGAAGCTGGTGGTGATGGTCGAGGGCAGGGTATCGCGCGCCACCTTCTGCACCGCGCTGACGGCGTCGCCCAGGGCCACGCCCGGCTTGGTGTTGAACGACACGGTCACTGACGGCAACTGCCCCAGGTGGTTCACCGAAAGCGGCCCCAGGGTGGGGGTCAGGGTGGCGACCGCATTCAGAGGCACCAGCGCGCCTTTATCGGAGCGGATGTAGAGCAGGGAGAGCGCCGCCGGATCGCGCTGGAACTCCGGCTTCACCTCCATGATGACGCGGTACTCATTGTTGGGCGCGTAGATGGTCGAGATCTGGCGCTGGCTGTAAGCAGTGTAGAGCGCGTCCTCGACCTGTTGCGCGGTCACGCCCAGGGCCGCCGCCTGGTCCCGGTCGATGTTGACGTTGACCTGCGGGTTCTTCACCAGCATATCGCTGGTCACGTCCTGGAGTCCGGGCAGCTCCCGCATCTTGGCCTCCAGTTTCGGGACCGCCGCATACAGCTCCTGGGTGTCGGTGCTCTGCAGGGTGAGCTGGTATTGGCTCTTGGTGAGCTGCCCGCCGATGCGGATGGGCGGCAGGTTCTGGGGGAACACCATGATGCCCGGCACCGACGCCACCTTGCGCCGCAAGTCCTGGATCACCTGGTCCACGTGCGGGCGGGTGTTGCGCGGCGTCAGGCGGACGAACATGCGCCCGGTGTTGCCGCCGCCCCCGCCTACGAACGACATGAACTGGTCGGCGTACGGCTGCTGCAGAATGATGTTCGCTACCTGCTTCTGGTGCTCGACCATGGAGTCGAACGAGATGCCCTGCGCCGCTTCCGTGATGATGAAGATCTGCCCGGTGTCCTCGCTGGGCAGGAAGCCCTTGGGGATGGCCACGAACAGATAGGCGGTGATCACCAGGATGACGGTGGAGACAAAGATCACGGTCTTGCGCCAGCGCAGCACCGGGGCCAGGGTGCGCACGTAAACGCCGAGCAGGGCGCCGAACCCGTTCTCGAACCAGCGGTACAGGAAGCCGTGGTGCGCCTCCTTCGAAGGCCGCAGCCAGCGGCTGCATAGCATCGGGGTCAGGGTCAGCGAGACGAAGCCGGAGACCAGGATGGCCACCCCGATGGTGACCGCGAACTCGTGCAGCAGCCGTCCCAGGATACCGCCCATGAACAGCACCGGGATGAAGACCGCGGCCAGCGACAGGGTCATGGAGATGATGGTGAAGCCGATCTCGCGCGACCCCCGCACCGACGCCTCGTAGGGGTGCTCGCCGTGCTCCATGTGGCGCACGATGTTTTCCAGCATGACGATGGCGTCGTCCACCACGAAGCCGACCGAGAGCGTCAATGCCATCAGCGACATGTTGTCCAGCGAGTAGCCGAACAGGTACATCGCCGCGAACGTGCCCACGATGGACATGGGCAGCGCCAGGCTGGGGATGACGGTCGCGGAGACGTTGCGCAGGAACAGGAAGATCACCATGATGACCAGGGCGATGGTCAGCATCAGGGTGAACTTCACGTCGTGCACCGAATCGCGGATCGAGACCGAGCGGTCGTAGAGCACCTCGAGGAAGACCGAGGCCGGCATCTGCTGGCGGAACTTGGGCAGCAGCGTCTTGATGTTGTCCACCACCTCCACCGTGTTGGTGCCGGGCTGGCGCTGGATGGCCAGCACCACCGAGCGCTCGCCCTTCTTGTTGAGGTAGAACATGCCCCGGATCTTGTCGTTCTCCACCGAGTCGGCGACGTCGCCGATGTCCTGCAGGCGCACCGGCGAGCCGTTCCGGTAGGTGACGATCAGGGGCTTGTAGCCGGCGGCGTCGGTGAGCTGCCCGTTGGCCTGGACGGTGAACGCCTGCTTGTGCCCGTACAGGATCCCGGTCGGGAGATTGACGTTGGCGCGCTGGACAGCCTGGTTGACCTCGTCGATGCCGATCTGGCGGATGGCCATGGCGCGGGGATCGAGCTGCACCCGCACCGCGTACTTCTGCGAGCCGTACACCTGCACCTGGGCCACGCCCGACACCATGGAGATGCGCTGCGCCATCATGGTCTCGGCGTATTCATCCACCTGCGAGAGCGGCAGCGTGGGCGAATAGAGCGCCAGGTAAAGGACGGGCTGATCGGCCGGGTTCACCTTCTGGTAGGAAGGCGGCGCCGGCATGTCCTGGGGCAGGTCCTTGGCGGCCTTGGAGATCATCGACTGCACGTCCTGGGCGGCGGCGTCGATGTTGCGGTCCAGCGAGAACTGCAACGTGATCTGGGTGCTGCCCTGGAAGCTGCTGGAGGTCATCGAATCCAGCCCGGCGATGGTGGAGAACTGCTTCTCCAAGGGGAGCGCGACGCCCGCCGCCATGGTTTCCGGCGTGGCCCCGGGCAGGGAAGCCGACACCAGGATGGTGGGGAAGTCCACGTTCGGCAGGTCGCTCACCGGCAGCAACCGGTAGCCCATGACGCCGAACAGCAGGATGGCCGCCATGACCAGGGTGGTCATGACCGGACGCCGGATGAAGAGTTCTGCCACGCTCATGAGCGGTTTTCCTGCTGCGGCTCAGCCGCACCTTGCTGCTGCTTGATCTCGACCTTGGCGCCCGGCACCAGCCGCACTTGGCCGTCGGTGACCACCCGTTCGCCCGCCTGCACGCCCTTCTTGATGACGGTCATGTTGTCGATGGTCCAGCCCGGCTCGATGGGACGCATGTCCACCGTCTGATCGGGCTTGACCACGAACACGTACTGCCCCTGCTGGCCGGTCTGCACCGCCGCCGAAGGTACGATGACCGTATCCGGCTGCTCGGCCAGGGTGAGCACCACATTCACGAATTCTCCCGGCCACAGCCGCCGGTCATGGTTCTCGAACGTCCCCTTCAGCTTGATGGTGCCGGTGGTCAGGTCCACGGCGTTATCGATGAAAGTCAGGGTCCCTTGCGCCCGCTGCGGGTTGTCGGGGAAGACGGCCTCGACCTTGAGCTTTCCCGATTCTCGCCGCTGCTTGATCTGCGGCAGCTCCTGCTGCGGCACTGAGAAGGTGACGTAGATGGGCTCGACCTGGTTGATGGTGACGATGGGATCATCGGGGTTCGCCTTCACGATATTCCCGCGGTGCACCATCAGGTTGCCGGTGCGCCCGTTCACCGGCGAGTAGATCTTGGTGTAGGAAAGCTGCACGCGGGCGTACTCGACCGCGGCCTTGTCGGCTTGGACGGCGGCTTGCGACGCTTCTGCCTTGGTGCGCGTGTCGTCGTTCTGCTCCTTGGAGACGACACCGGCCTGGTGCAGCTTCTCGTAGCGCTGGGCCTGGAGTTCATCATTCCTGGCCGTGGCCGTGTCCTTGGCCAGGGTGCCGAGGGCGCGCTGCAGGTCGGCCTCGAAGCTGCGCGGATCGAAGGTGAACAAGAGCTGGCCTTGCTTGACGTCCTGCCCTTCGCTGAAGTGCACTTCCATGATCTGGCCGGTGATCTGCGGCTTCACCCCGACGGTGGTGTAGGCCTCGACATTGCCGATGGCCCGCACCTGCACGGGCACCGTCTTCTGCTCGGCCGTGGCGATGGTGACCGCCACCGGCGGCGGACCCGCCGACTGCACTTTCTGGCCCGAGCAGCCGCTGAGCCCGAGGGCCAGCGCCATGACTGCGGTGCTGATCAAGATCTTCATATGATTTCCGTTCACTTGCCCACTCTCTTCCTATGAATCCCGCCGTTATTTCCGGACGACCCGCTCACCACCATGCCGTTGAGCCAGAGGTCGGTCAAGACCGCCGTGGCCTCAGCGTCGTCGTACTGCTGATGTCGTTTGCCGCCAAAGAGCTCCTGCACCTGGAAGTAGTTGTTGATCATGCCCAGGAACCCGCGGGCGGCGAGCATGGGATCCACTTCGCGGAAGCCCCCCTCGCGGATACGTCCCGCGATATACCCGGCGAGAAGCTCGAAGTAGCGCGCTACCTGGGTGCGGAAGAAGCGCTCGGAGAGGGTGTGACTCTCCAGGGCGCTGAACAGCAGCAGGCGGCTGAGGCTGGAGTCCTTGCGGCGGCGGTCCAGGATGTCGGCAGCGATCCCCTGGAAGATCTCACGGTCGCTCTTGCCCGAGGCCAGACGCGCTTGCAAGTCCTCCTGCCAAGTCGCCACCTTGCACTTTTCCTCGATCACCGCCCAGTACAGGTCCTCCTTGCTGGGGAAGTGGCGGAAGATGAGGGCTTCGTTCACCCGCGAAGCCTGGGCGATGTGACGGGTGGTGGTGCCGTTGAAGCCCTGGCGGGCGAACAACTGGCTGGCCACCTCGAGGATCTGGTGGCGGCGGTCCTGGGCGGTGAAGCGCACTCGTGCGGTCGCCATAGGAGTAAGTAATCACTTACTTTAGGTGCGGGAACCGCGCCTGTCAATCACAAGTTTGCGGGCTCAGGCGTGGTGGCGCAGCGCCGGCCGGGGGCCTCGGAAAAGACTTCGGCGGTGAACGCTTCGACCGTGGCCCCGTGCTGCCAGGCGTCGCCGGGAAGGCCGGCCTTGTGGCAGGTCTCGCTCAGGAAGGTCTCGCGGTCCCAGCCGTACTCCACCGGGACCTGGGGCAGGAGCAGGCCGCGCCGCGCCCCCAGGGTGACGACCAGCCCGTGGCGGCCCACTTCCACGTCCTCGGGCGCGATCGGCTGCAGCTGCGACAGCACGCTGATCTCGACATCGATCTCCCCTGCTTCTTCCGGCGAGAGCGGCAGGAAGCGGGTGTCGTGCAGGGCGGCGGCGACGGCGGTCTCGGCCACGGTGCGCGCCAGTGAGCGCACCGGGAAGACGTAGCCCACGCATCCGCGCAGCTGCCCCTGCCGGTGCAGGGTGGTGAAGGCGCCGCGCTTTTCGGCCAGGTGCTCGCAGGGCGGACTCGTGTCCACCTCCTGCCCTTGCAGGGCGGCGCTGATGGCGTCGTGGGCGAGCTTCAGCAGGAAACGGCGCTCGTCGACTGAATACTCGGCGCCGCTCTCGGCGGGCGGATCGGCATCAGGTTGCGGCAACATCGCGCTTCCTCCGGCGGAGAATGAAGCGGCGGCGTCTCTGGCGCACCATCACCGTGCGGTCGATCTTGCTCCAGAACCCCACAAAATAATCCACTGCGGAGCCCAGCGACAGGGCCACCATGAACCAGATGGCCATGTGCGCGACCAGCTTGATGGAAAAGATATAGGGGCCTACAGTCCAGGACTGCCATTGATGCTCGACGATGGCCGCCACCACGGCCACGATCTGCGCCACCATCTTCACCTTGCCGAAATCGCTGGCCTCGATGGTGAAGCCTTCCGAGGCCGCGATGGAACGCAGGCCGCTGACCAGGAACTCCCGTCCGATGATCACCACCGCCACCCAGGCCTTGACGATCGAGGGATTGAACTGCACCAGGGTGATGAAGGCCGCGGTGATCATGAGCTTGTCGGCCAGGGGGTCGAGCAGCATGCCCAGGGTGGTGATCTGGCCGCGGCGCCGCGCCAGGTAACCGTCGAGGCCGTCGGTGATCGAGGCGGCGATGAACAGGGCGGAGGCCAGCAGCTCGCGCGAGCCGTCGGTGCTGGCGAACCGCTGGCTGGACAGGATCCAGATCAGCAGCGGGACGCTGAAGATGCGGGTCAGCGTGATGTAATTGGGAAGATTCACGGCGCTTCCGCTGACAATACTGCGGGCACACTACTCCGTGTGCTTCCGATTATCCTCCACGCCTAGGGCGAAAGCAACGCAAGGGGACGCGGCTTTACAATGGCGCAAGTGCCTGAGCTCAAGAGCAAGACCGGTCCCGTCGTCCTCACCATCCCCGGCCTCGAGCGGCTGCCCTGGCTGGCGCACGGCTTCAGCACCCGCCTGGCGGGATTCTCCCAGGTCTATGGAGGGCGGTCGCTGAACCTCGGATTCACGCATGACGATACGCGCGAGGCGGTGGAACGCAATCGCGCCGCCTTCCTGGGCGCGATCGGGGCCAGGGGCTGGCCCATGGTCACGGCCCGCCAGGTCCACTCCGACATCGTGCTCCGGGTGGAAGGACCTCCGGCGGTCCCGCTGACCGGGGACGCGCTGGTCACGCATGCGCGCGGCCTGGTGCTGGCGGTCAAGACCGCCGATTGCGTCCCCATCCTGCTGGTGGATGCGAAGAAGAAAGCGGTAGCCGCCATCCATGCCGGCTGGCGGGGGATGGTGAAACGCATCGTGGAGAAGACCGTGGGTGTGTTGCGACGCGAGTACGGAAGCCAGCCGGGCACGCTGCACGCCGCCATCGGGCCCGGCATCGCCGCCTGCTGCTACGCCGTGGGGGACGAGGTGCGCGAGGCCTTCGATTCCCAGTTCGCCTACGCCGCCCAGCTCTTCCACGAGGTGATGGCCCACCACGAAGTCAGGGAGCGTTACCCCCTGCTGTTCCTGACGGCGCGCGCCCCCGGGCATCACCCGCTCGGCCGCAAGCTGCATCTCGACATGGCGATGGCCGCGCAGCGGCAATTGCTCGACGCCGGCGTGCCCCACAAGCAGATCTTCGCCACCGGCAAGTGCACCTCCTGCCACAACGACCTGTTGTTCTCCCACCGCAGAGAAAAGGGGATCACCGGCCGGCAGGTGGGAGCGATCGGCATTCGTCCGTGAACGGCGGGCGGACTGACAGAAAAATCGATTGAAGATCTCAGATCGCAGATTTCAGATCGCAGATCGCCCGACACGCTGGCTCTTGGAAGCAACTGAGTACGGAGTACCGAGTACTGAGTACTTTTTTCTACGCGCGCCGGTGGCTCTCGTGCTTCCTGGCGCCGGCACTGGCGCCGGCGATCGCACCCGAGCCCGTCACCTTCAGCACCATCAGCACCTTGTCATCGACGTGGGTGCCATTGCTGGAGAAGACGTTGACGTCGGCCAGCACCGAGTCCACCAGCTCCTGGGCGGGCTTGTGGCGGTGCTGATAGACGGAGGCGGCCAGGCGCTCGGTGCCAAACTCGTCGTCGGCCTCGTTGTTGGCCTCCAGGATGCCGTCGGTGCAGCACACCAGCAGGTCGCCCGCCTTGAGCTTGGCCGAGCCCCGCTGGTACTCGGTGGCCAGGAAGAGGCCGATGACCGTGCCGCCCTCCTCCAGCGTCTGGAACTTGCCGGTCTCGCCGTCGATCAGGATGGGCGGGACGTGGCCGGCGTTGATGTAGTGCAGGCCGTTGCGCCGCGTGTCCACCAGCCCCAGGAACATGGAGAGGAATTTCTGGGACTTGGTGTCGTTGCAGATCATCTCGTTCAGTGAGAGCGTGAGCACCTCGAGGGAATGCAGGTGCATGACCAGCGCGCGCAGGGTGGCCTGCAGGTTCGACATCACCAGCGCCGAAGAGACCCCCTTGCCCTCCACGTCGGCCACCACCAGCAGCAAGGACTGAGGCCCGAGGTGCAAGAAGTCGTAATAGTCGCCGCCGACCTCGTAGCAGGGCTCGTTGATGACCGCGATGTCGTAGCCGGGCACGATCGGGGGAGCGTCCGGCAGCAAGGAGCGCTGGATGCCCCGGGCCAGGGCCAGTTCCTTCTCCAGCCGCTGCTTCTCCACCACTTCGCGGTGGAGACGCGCATTCTCCAGCGCCATCGCCATGTGCCCGGAGAGCTTGGAGAGGAACTCCTGGTCGTCATTCGAGAACCGCGAGGCGTTGACCTTATTTAAGAGCTGGATGACGCCGACGATGTCGCCGGTGTGGTGGCGGATGGGAAGGCACAGCAGCGACCTGGTCTTGTATCCGAACTTCTGGTCGAAGCTGCGGTCGAAAAAGTCCAGGCTGTAGGCGTCTTCGACGTTGATCGGCACTCCGCTCTCGGCCACCTTGCCGGCGACGGCCTTGCCGATGGGGACGCGGATCTCCTGGTGGTCGAGCCCGCTGGCCACGATGGACCAGAGCTGCTTGTGTTTGGTGTCCACCAGGAAGACGGTGCCGCGGTCGGCTTTCACCTCGGTGCGCGCGATCCTGAGGATGAGGTCGAGCAGCTCGGCCAGGTCGAGGGTCGAATTCAGAAGCCGGGTGGCTTCGAACAGCAGGGAGAGCTGGGTGATGGTCTTCTGGCTCTCCTGCGACGCCAGCGCGTCCTGCGCGGCCACGCTGCTGATCTCGGCATAGAGCTGCCACCACTCCAGCTGGGTGTCGTTGGCCGAATTCTGGGTGTATGCCACCAGGATCCCGAACATCCGCCCCTTCGCCAGCAGCGGGTAGGCGGAAAGGTAAGCCAGCTTGGTCAGCGCGGCGAACTCGGCCATGTCGGAGCCGGCGGCAGTCAGTTCGGCGTTCTCGCTCATCTGCCGGGACTGGAGTGTCCCCCCGATGATGCCTTGTCCGGGATTGCGGTAGTCCTTGCGGTGGCTCGCGTTCAGGCCGGCGGCGTGGGTCAGGTAGGCGGAGCCGGAGGACTCGTCCCACAGCCACAGTTCGCCGCGGGCGGCGCCGAACTCGGCCACCAGGATGGTGGGAATGCTGCTCAGCACTTCCTCGCCCGAAGGCGCCGAGGTCAGGCGCGCCACCGCCTCGCCAAAGGCGGAAATATAGCCCTTACGAGCTGCTTTCGCTTTTTCCGCTGCGGCCGGTGATTCCACGTCCTTCTGAGCCTTTCCAGTCCCCACCGCCCCAAGCGAACCCGTGAAGATGGGCCCAAGGCGGGAAAAATGGCCTGTCGGGGGAGAGTTCGAGCGCGCCG
>DATKKJ010000207.1 GCA_035543055.1 Terriglobales bacterium
AACGTACGCGAGGTCTGGGAAGAAGCGCTCGCAGTCATCCGCAGCCGCATCAGTCGACAGAGTTTCGAAGCGTGGTTCCGCCCACTGACATTGGGGAAGGTGGACGCGAATCACATGCAGATTCTGCTCCCAAACCGCTTCTTCAAAGAATGGTTCGAGGACCACTATCTCGGCTTACTGCGGTCGGCGCTGGAGGACTTGCTGTTCAACAAGGTCGAAATCAGGCTCCTCCTGCCTGACAAGGACTCGGCAGCTAACCTTCCGGCCACCGAGGAAACGGGCGAGCGTCGGGCACCGCGCCGGCCACGAGAAGCCGGCGCCCAGTTGAACCCACGCTATACATTCGACTCTTTCGTGGTGGGCACCAGCAACCAGTTCGCGCACGCTGCGTGCATGGCGGTCGCCGACCAATTGGCCAAGACTTACAATCCCTTGTTCATTTATGGGGGTGTAGGCTTGGGCAAGACCCACCTGCTCCACGCCATCGGGCATCACGCTCGACAACGGGACCCCCGGATTCGGGTCTCCTATGTGTCGTCCGAGAAATTTACCAACGACCTCATCAACTCCATTCGCTTCGACGCCACCGTAGAGTTTCGTAACCGCTACCGAAGTCTGGATCTCTTGCTCATCGACGACATCCAGTTCATCGCCGGGAAGGAACGAACCCAGGAGGAATTCTTTCATACCTTTAACGATCTCTACGATGCCTCCAAGCAGATCGTCATCAGTTCGGATCGGGTCCCCCGCGAAATCCCGACACTCGAGGAACGTCTCCGCTCACGTTTCGAGTGGGGCCTCATCGCCGACATCCAACCGCCAGATTTGGAGACCAAGGCGGCAATCTTGCGGAAGAAAGCGCAGGCGCAAGGCGTCCGGTTGCCTGACGAGGTTTCGTTGTTTATAGCGAAGCACGTGAAGTCGAGCATCCGCGAGCTCGAGGGCTCGCTCGTCCGTCTCGCCGCCCAGGCCTCCTTTACGCATCAGGAGATCAGCCTGGAACTGGCCCAGGAGGTCTTGAGAGAGCTCACCGCAGAGCAGCAGCGACTTCCCACGATTTCCTCCATCCAGAAGGCGGTCGCGGATTTCTTTGGGGTCCGGGTGGACGACCTGCGCTCCCGCGGTCGGAACAAGTCCATCGTCCTGCCTCGCCAGGTGGCCATGTATCTATGCCGCGAGATCGTGAAGGCCTCTCTGCCGGATATCGGCGATGGGTTCGGCGGCAAGGATCATTCGACCGTGATCCATTCCTGCGAGAAGGTCAAGCGCATGATCGCCGGAGAAGAAGCCTTTCGGAGGCAAGTGGACGAGCTGACCCTTCGCCTCTCAGCCTAGGACGTCCCGCACGCGGACACGCCCGGGAAATCGGGATAGGGGGTAGCAGGGAGTGCCCTGCCACTCCCCTCCCACACCACCGGACGTACGGGTCCGTATCCGGCGGTTCAGAAGGTTGAGGTTAACTCGCAAGCCGGGGCACCCCCAGCTGGTCGAAGTAGCGCGTAGGCAAGGCGATGTGAAGCGCGGCGTGGTGGGCGGTGACCCACCAGCGGCGAGCGTGAGAGGCGGCCTGGGCAGCGACGATCTCGGGCACGCCCCGAGCCCGCAGCTCCCGAAAGGCGGTCGTCCCCCGCTTCCACTGTTTAAGGTACACCACCCGCAGCCGACGCCGGAGCCACTGGTCGAAGGTCGTGAAGACCCCCGGCGTGTCCGCGAGACGGAAGTACGCCTTCCAGCCCAGCAGGTACCCGCGCAGTTCCGCCACTACCGTGGGGATGCTGCACCCGCGAGTCCGCCTCGTCAGCGCCCGCACCTGCGCCTTCATCGTCGCCAGGGCCGCTGGCGCCACCCGCCGTTTGACGATGTGCCCTGGCGCCACCCAAAAGCTGTAGCCCAGGAACTTCCGGTCCCACGGCCGGGCGACGGCACTCTTCGTCTCGTTGACCTGAAGTCGGAGTTTGGCGTACAGGCGCCGGAGCGTCTGGAGCACATCTGCGCCTGCCCGCTTGGACCGCACGTACACGTTGCAGTCGTCCGCGTAGCGCGCGAAGGTGTGGCCGCGCGTCTCCAACTCGCGATCCACTTCGTCGAGGAGCACGTTGGCCAGCAACGGGGAGAGCGGCCCGCCTTGGGGCGTGCCCTCGACCCGTTCGATCACCACCCCGTCGGCCAAGATGCCGGCTGTGAGGTAGCGTCGAATGAGGCCGAGCAGGCGCCGGTCTGCGATCCGCTTCGCCAGCCGCCCCATGAGCACGTCGTGGTTGACCCGGTCGAAGAACTTCTCCAGGTCCACATCGACCACCCACCGCCGTCCGGCCTGGAGGAACCGCTGGGCCGCACACACTGCATCGTGCGCCCGACGGCCCGGCCGGAAGCCGTAGCTGTGCTCCGAGAACGTCGGATCGAAGCGGGGTTGCAGGACCTGCAGGATGGCCTGTTGGAGGACCCGGTCGAGCACACACGGGATGCCGAGGTCCCGGACCCCGCCGCCCGGCTTCGGGATCGGCTGCCGTTTGACCGGCTGGGGTTGGTAGGTCCCGGCAAGCAACTGCACCTTGATGGTGGCCCAGTGCGCCCGCAGGTGCCCGGGGAGGTCCGCCACGGTCATCCCGTCGCCGCCCGGACTGCCCTGGTTCTGCTGCACCCGCTTCAACGCCGCTTGGACGTTGCCGCGCTCGACCACCCGCTCCATCAGGTGGTCGGTCCCTGAGCGTGCGTCTCCGCTGGCCACCCGCGACGCTTCGCCGCTCCGTTCAGCCTTCGGGGCTTCACCCCTGCTTCCGAACGGGAGCTCCAGTTGCTGCCTGGCCGTCTGGCGCCTGGCGTCTTGGAGGTTCACGGGTGCTCCGCTCTCCCTTCTGGTCGGCCCTTCGCCTTGCAGGCTACTATGGCCTCGGCTGACTTCTCGCGCCGCCGGGACGGCGTCGCCCTTTCAGGCGCAAGGCGAGATCTCCCCAGGTAAGAATGCTGGCCGTCCCCGCACCACCGCCGGATTTACGGCCCCGCGCCTTGGTCGCGAGAGCTTCGCGGGCATTTGGCCGCTCGCCCTGCGCAAGGCCGCCTCGTATCCGGTTCCTGTTCGTCGGCGCGCGGGTTCGTTCCCCGCTTCCTTCAGCGCCGCCCTCGCGGGCGCGCCCCTTGCGGTTCCCTTGGGTCCCTGCGACCAGGTCCCCGGAGGACTTCCACCTCCTAGTCAGCACCCATGCTGGGCGCACAAAAACCTCGGGAGTCGGATAGTTCCTCCGACTCCCGAGGCTGATGTGTGATATTTGGAGACACGACCTGCAAATGAATCTCGCTGTCACCCCGTCATCAAGATACACAAATACACCCGCTCCAGCAATCTTCCTAGGGAAGTTCTTGCAGGGCGCAACGCGCTTGAGATTCTTTTGGGTTGTGCGAGGCGGGTAAGTTACGCCTGTTCCTTCTCCTGGAAGGAACCGCACTTCTCGCAGACCTTCATCATCCGCGGGCGGGTCATGACCACCTGGGCCCAAACCAGCTCGCCACCGCACTGGCAGTTGCCAATCGACTTCCGCACAGCGCCCTGGCGAGCCACCTTCTGTACCTTGCTCTCAGCCATCTCTAGCCGCTCCCTTCTGCTGCTCCCTGCAGCTTCAACGAGGGCCCATCTGCCCCCACTTCTTCGATCCCGGTTCGGCCAAAAAGATTCGTCGACCGGACCCAAAAACCGGCGGATTCTAAGCGAGTAAGTAGGAAATGGCAAGTAAAAAAGTGATGAGGGCACCGCGCGTGGACATTACAATCGGTTCGGACCATTTGGTCTTGGCGCTATCATCAGAGG
>DATKKJ010000208.1 GCA_035543055.1 Terriglobales bacterium
TCGAGCATCGGCATCTGCTTCAGGTGCGGGGCCACGTGCTCCTGGATGCGCTTCGAGGCCGCCATCGCCTCATCGTATTTCCCCATGATCGCGCTGGAGACGGCGATGAAGTGCAGGTTATGGGTGTAGTACATCATCGGGTAGATGCCCTGCTCGTGGGATTGCCGGAAGAAGGCCTCATCGGCCGCGGCGGCCTTCTTGTTGGTCTCGACGGAAGCGTCGTGGAAGCCGGTCCGGATGTAGATATGAGCCGGCATGTGCACCAGGTGTCCGGCGCCGGGCGCCAGTCCGGCCAGGCGGTCGGCGCTGGCCAGGGCACGCTCCGGACGGTTCGACGCTTCCACCGCGTGGATGTAGAAATGATTGGCGCCGATGTGTTCTGGGTCGCGGCGCAGCACCGATTCCAGCGTCGCCACGCATTCCTCAGTGCCTGGGGCAGGGGTGCCGTCGGCATTCCACAGCTTCCAGGGACGCAGGTCCATCAGGCTCTCGGCGAAGAGCGTGGCGGCATCGAGGTCGTCGGGGTACTTCCGGCTGACTTCGCGCATGGCATCGCTGTAATCCACCGCCAGCTTCTGGAAGTCGGCCTTGGGGTCGTTGCTATAGCGCTGCACCAGCGCCTCGATGTAGGCGCGCTCGATGGCGGGCCCGACCTTGGAGAGCTCCAGCGCTTTCTGGATGGCGTGGTACGCCTGCAGTTCGCGTTGCTCGTCCACCGGCAGGTTGTAATTCGGGCCCACGGCGTAGGCGATGCCCCACTGCGCCATGGCCATCTTGGGGTCGAGTTCGGCGGCGCGCTGGAATGACTTCAGCGCCTCATCATGATTGAAGCCCCACAGGAAGTTCATCCCCTGGTCGAAGAACGCCTGCGCCTGCGGGCTGGCGGTCTTCACCGGGTGATGGGCGTTCCCCATCCCCTTGTACAGGCCGACCGGCTGGCCCGCATCACTCTGTTGATGTTGCGCGCACGCTGGCGAGCTGAAAGCTAGCAAGCTGAGTAGGAATAGAACTGCCAACGAACGATGCTTCCGCCTACGCATCCCCCACATGGCGAAACAGGCTAGCAGTGACACTGGGGCGAGTCAAACGGGGCTAAAGTGCAGCGGCGACCCGGAACCCGTAATCGGCGTACTGGAAGTGCGGCGGGATGCTGGAGCGGGCGGCGCAGCGCGCCACCTTCACATGGTGGCGCCAGGAACCTCCGCGTGAGGCCCGGCGGGCGCCTTCTGCCGGCCCCTGCGGATCGCGCTCCGGAGACGCCGCGTAATACTCGGGGTCGAACCAGTCGCTGCACCACTCGTGGACGTTGTCGCAGATGTCGTGGAGCCCGAAATCGCTGGGCGCCTGGCGGCCGACCGGCTCCGGGCCACGCAGCCAGCGCTCGGCATAGCCAGGACGGCTTTGCGGCGGTTCGTCCCCCCAGGGATACAGTGCGCCCTCGCGGCCGCCGCGAGCGGCGCGCTCCCACTCGGCCTCGGTCGGCAGCCGATAGCGCCGCCCCGCACAGTGCGTCAGCCATTCGCAGTAGGCCGCCGCTTCGAACCAGGAGACCGCGACCACCGGCTGCTGGGGATGGCTGAACTGCGGGTCCTTCCAGTGCACAGGGGGCTGGGCGCCGGTCGCTTCGAGATATCGCGAGAACTCCAGGTTGGTGACCTGCCTCGCGGCCAGCTCGAATGCACTGACCCAGACCCGGTGGACCGGCCGCTCATTCTCCTGTCCGGCATCGCTGCCCATCAGGAACCATCCGGCGGGGACCTGTGCCAGCTTAGGTTGCAAGAAGAGCGGTGAAGTTGTGGGCATCGCGACCGTCATCGGCGATCAGCCCTGCGCCTCCTGCCACTCGTCGTACCAGGCCATCTGGATGGCCTCCAGCTTGCCCTCGTTGGACAGCTTAGGATCGTCGGCGAACCCCGGCAGCTCGGTCACGAAGCGATGCAGGTCGGTGAAGCGCACCGTCAGCGGATCGATCTCCGGGAACTTCTCGGCCAGCAGGATGCCGATGTCTTCGGCGTCGTCCCAATGGAGCGGAGAAAGCGGTGCAGTGGCCATCGTGTGCTCCTAGTGCTTCCCTTCGGAAACGTAATTCCGGTTCCACGCCGGGATCTCGACCACCACCTTGCCCGGCTTGGTGATCTGCGCCTGACAGCCCAGGCGGGAGTTGAGCTGGAGGTCGGCCGCCATGTCGAGGCGGTCGGCCTCGTCGTCCTCCATCTCGCTCAGGCACTCGGCGCCTTCCTTCACCCACACGTGGCAGGTGGTGCAGGCGCAGTTGCCGCCACACGCATGCTCCAGGTCGATACCGTGGTTGAGCGCGATGTCGAGCAGCGACTCTTCCTTGCCGTGGTCCTGGTAGGGCAGCTTGCCGTGCTCGAATTCCACCGTCTTGCCCAACGGAAGGAACGTGACCTGCACGAGATTGCTCTT
>DATKKJ010000209.1 GCA_035543055.1 Terriglobales bacterium
CTGCCCCTGGAGGTGCAGGAACGCATGGCCTGGGCCAAAGAGGAATGCGCCCCCTGCACCGGCATGGTGCTGACCCTGGCGCTGAACTACGGTTCGCGCGATGAGATCGTGGACGCCATGAACTCGGTGGTGCAGGCCGCGCTCAGCAATGGCGGGCTCGATCACCTGACCATCGACGAAGACGCCATCCAGCAGCACCTTTACACCCGCCATCTCCCCGACCCTGACCTCCTCGTCCGCACCTCCGGGGAGATGCGGCTGTCGAATTTCCTGCTGTGGCAGGCGGCCTATGCCGAGATCTATGTCACTCCCATTTTGTGGCCTGATTTTCGCGGCCGGCACCTGCTGGAAGCCATCGCCGAGTACCAGAAGCGCGAGCGCCGCTACGGCGGGCTGATCGAGAGCGCCACGAGTTCCCACTAACCATAGAGACACAGAGCGCAGAGAGCTCAGGGGAAGGGCTTGTCGTGTGGCACGGCTTCAGCGGTGCCACACACGTGCCGTTTATGCCTGTCGTCCTGAGGGGCTTTAGCCCTGAAGGATCCGGGGAATGATTCCAGCACCCGGCATGTGCGCATGGATTCAACCCGAATGTGCCGTCCGGCTAAAGCCGGGCTCCTTGCTCTTTGGCGCGGCTGCTTGGCACGGCTGAAGCCGTGCCCTGACACGAGGAGGTCACGAGCCCTGTTGTTGCTCTGTGTTCCTCGGTGTCCTCTGTGGTTTGCTTTTTCTTGGCTCCAGCAGCGAGAATGCCCGCACGATGAAGCGCGTCCTGACCGCGGCGGTGCTGATCCCGATCGTGCTGCTCATCGTCTTCCGCGCGCCCATGTGGCTGTTCGCGGCATTTGTCGGGCTCGTGGCACTTCTTGCGACGTTGGAGTACCTCGGAATCGCCACCTCGTATTGCGGCAAGCCGCTCCGGGCCGCGACCCTCACCACGATCGTGCTGCTTTTCCTCTATACGACAGTGGCTGCCGGTCTATCACTGCCGCAGGCGATGTCGGGTTTCGAAGCGACGTTCTTCGTCGTGGTGATACCGCTCTTCTTTGTTGTGGTGATGCCCTTCATCTTTCTTGCGATCGGGATGGACGGCGCCAACCTTCGCAACGGTACGCTGGTGGCGATGACTTCCTATTTCGCCTTGCCCTATATCGGCCTGTCGCTTTGGTCGCTTGTACTCGTCCGCTACATGAGCTCGTGGTTCGTGGCTTTTGTGCTGGTAGTGGTTTGGGTGGGCGATACTTGCGCCTACTACGTGGGCCGCGGCCTAGGAAAGCACCTGTTGGCACCGCGCATCAGCCCGAAGAAGACGTGGGAGGGAAGCATCGCATCCCTCCTGGGTGGCGTGCTCGCCGGAGCCGCGTTAATGCACTACTGCCACCAAGCTCCTACGGGTTTCACAATAGGCGTGGGAGTTCTCGTGAATGTGGCAGCCCAAGTCGGCGACTTGGTGGAGTCGTTGATGAAACGCGGGGCCGAGGTGAAGGATTCAGGCGCACTACTGCCCGGACACGGTGGGATTCTCGACCGCATCGACGCTCTTCTGTTCGCCGCTCCGGTTGCTGCCATCCTGTTTGCCGCCGGCTTCTTTTTTGGGGGCACCCATGGGAAGTAATCGTATGTGGGATAATCGAACTTCCATCGCATGAAGCGCATTGCCATCCTGGGCTCGACCGGATCGATCGGCCGCAGCACCGAGAGTGTGGTCGAGTCCCATCCCGGACGCTTCCAGATCGTCACCCTCGCCGCCGGCAATAACCTCGACCGCGTCTTGGAGCAGGCCAAACGCTGGAAGCCGCGCCTGATCTCGATGAGCACCGCCCAGGGCGCGGACGAGTTGCGCCAGCGCCTGAAGTCCGCCGGCTTGAGCGGCATCCCGGTCGCCCATGGCAGCCAAGGCGCAGTCCAGGTCTCCACCCATCCGGAAGTAGATTTCGTGGTCTCCGCCATTGTCGGTGTCGCCGGGCTGGAGGCGACCTACGAAGCGGTGAAGGCGGGCAAGACCGTCGGGTTGGCGAACAAGGAGTCGCTGGTCGCCGCAGGCGAACTGATCACCGCCGAAGCCCGCCGGCAAGGCAAACCGCTGCTGCCCATCGACAGCGAGCACAACGCGGTGCATCAGTGCATGCGCGGCGGCCGCCTCGACGAGGTCCAAACCGTCTGGCTGACCGCCTCTGGCGGCCCCTTCCTGAACACCCCGAAAGAAGAGTTTGCCAGCATCACTGTCGAGCAGGCGCTGAACCATCCCACTTGGAAGATGGGTCGCCGCATCACCATCGATTCCGCCACCCTGATGAACAAAGGCTTCGAGGTGATCGAGGCCTGCCGCCTGTTCAACCTGCCGCCCAGCCAGATCAAGGTCATCATCCATCCCCAGTCCACCATCCACTCCATGGTCGAGTTCCGCGACGGCAGCATCCTGGCCCAGCTTTCGGTCACCGACATGCGCCTGCCCATCCTCTATGCCCTTACCTGGCCGGACCGGGTGGAGAGTGACCTGCGTTTTCCGGTCAGTGACCTTCGGAACCTCGACTTCTGCCCGCCCGACATGCAAAAGTTCCCTTGCTTGCGGCTGGCCTACGAATCGGCGGAGCATGGGGGCGCCAAGACCATCGCCTTGAATGCCGCCGATGAGGTGGCGGTCGCCGCCTTCCTCGACGGTCACATCCGCTTCGAGGAGATCAGCCGTACAATAGAAGGGGTGCTCAGCGAAACCGAAGCCAGCCATCCGGCATCTATTGGAGAGGTGCTGGCCGTCGACTCCGAGGCCCGCAAGAAGGCGACCGAAAGAGTCAGCCGGCTGAGCAGCCGTAACCCGGCGCTCCCCCGTTCAATCTTGGTCAAGTAGAGGGTATTAGCGAACAAATGCATTCGTTTTTCATCGCCGTCGTTTCCGTCACGGGCGTGCTCGGGCTGCTGGTGCTGGTCCATGAGTTCGGCCACTACGCCCTGGCCAAGCTGTTCGGGGTGCGGGTGGAGGTGTTCTCCATCGGCTTCGGCAAGCGGCTGGTCGGCTTCCGCCGTGGCGATACCGATTACCGCATCAGCGCCATCCCCCTGGGCGGCTACGTCAAGATGTCGGGCGAGAACCCGATGGAGCAGCGCAGCGGCGACCCCGCCGAGTTCATGTCGCATCCCCGCTGGCAGCGCTTCCTGATCGCCATCGCCGGGCCGGCGATGAACATCCTGCTGGCCATCTCCGTCCTCACCGCGGTGTACATGGTGCGCTATGAGAAGCCCGTCTATCTCGACGAGCCCGCGGTCATCGGCTGGGTGCTGGAAGGCTCGGTCGCGGACCGGGCCGGGATCCAGCCCGGCGACCGCATCGTGCGCATCGACAACAAGCAGAATCCCACCTGGGAGGACTTGGAGACCGAGGTCCTGCTCAACCCCGGCCTGCCGCTTTCCTTGGGCCTGCAGCGCGGTGATCAGTTCCTGGAGAGGAGCATCACCCCGGAGAAGGTCGGTCCGAACGAGGTGGGAGCGGAGCCCGGCTGGTTCCCGGTTTCCATCCCGCGCGCGGATGTTCTGGATCCGGACATGCCCGCAGCCAAGGCCGGGATGCAGGTGGGAGACGAGGTGATCGCCCTGAACGGCATGCCGGTGCACAACATGTCGGCGATCCTCCATTTCTTACAGGTGAACAAGGACAAGCCGGTCGAGGTAACGGTGCGGCGGCATGGGCGAGAGCTGAAGCTGGTGATGACGCCCAAGCCGACCCCTACGGATGGGGCCAAGCTCTACCGGATCGGGTTCATGCGCCGCGAACCGGTGCGGGCCACCAAACTGCCCTTCGCCCAGGCTTTCTCGAAATCGATCGAGCAGAACCAGCGCTATTCGGTGCTGATCATCGACCTGGTCGGAAAGCTGATCCAGCGCAAGGTGTCGATGAATCAGATCGACGGGCCCATCGGCATCGCCGGCGCCGCCGGACAGGCCGCCCAGGCGCCCGGGTGGTCGCCGCTGATGGAACTGACCGCGATGATCAGCCTCAACCTCGGCATCTTCAACCTGTTCCCCATCCCCATCATGGACGGCGGGGTCATCCTGCTGCTGCTGATCGAAGGCCTGATGCGGCGCGACATCTCCATGCGCATCAAGGAACGCATCTACCAGGCGGCCTTCGTCTTCCTGCTGCTGTTCGCGGTGATGGTCATCTACAACGATCTGGGCAAGCTGCCGGTGCTGTCGAAATATCTGCCCTGAATCTCTCCTCGACAGATTAAGCCATCGGGGTAACCGGTTATCGCCAGTCGTCGTGTCTTCCTGCCTGCAGCTAGAATAATGCTCATGCTTAACAGCGACGTTCAGCAGCTTTTCGATGCAACCCTGAGTGGCGATTACGAGGACGATGCTCCCTGGGAAGCAGTCCAGAAGTTACGACTGCTCGGAACACGAGAGGTGCTTGATATTGCAAGGCAGTGGTGTGTTTCCACTG
>DATKKJ010000210.1 GCA_035543055.1 Terriglobales bacterium
TGCAAGCCGCTGATTCCGCTTCACTTCGCGTTCTTCACCGCCATGTCCACAATCCTTCGATTTGCTACGCTGGATGTAGCGGGCCTCGCGCCCGCCCCGCGCTGCGCTCTTTGAAATCCTGACTCCCGACTCCCGTGTCGGCGACATACCCGACATATTTTCGGGCCTAAGTCCTTTACTTCGACATATCCCAGGGGAGGGGGTAGGGGGCCTTTGATCTGTCCGCCTTCCTTCGTGCCTTCCATTGTGTCCTTTGTGGTGAGTCTCTGGTCTTTGCTGCCGACTGCCGACTGACGACTGGCGACTGACCCTACCGCCCCTTCTGGAACAGCTCGATGAGCTGGCGGATGCGGATGGCGTCGGCCTTGCGGTGGCCGTGGCTGAGGATGGGATTGGTGCCGCCGCTGGAGTCGATGCGGATGTCGGACCAGAAGATGCCGGTGGAGATCTGCACCGAGGCCACCTTGTCGATGGCGATGCTTTCCTCGGTCTGGCCGAAGAGCCGCGGCTTGATGCGCAGCACGTGTTCGGGGCCGACTTCGATGCGGGTGGGGAAGAGGAAGTTCCCGCTGGTGAGGCGGCTGGCGGTGAACGATTCGACCTGTCCGGGCATGGGCATGGTTGTAGATGAAACCATTTGGAATTTCAAATTTGTAATTTGCAAAATGAAGAGAGGCTACTGCTTGAGCGATGGGGAGCCAGTGCCCGGGTCGAGGAGCGAGCCCAGGCAGGCGGCGAGCAGCGACAGGCAGGCGTAGGTCGAGCCGCGATAGACGGCCTGGTGGATGGCGTTAGCGATGACCGCCGGGACCCGGCCTGTGATGCTGTGGAACATATCCAGTCCTGTTCCCTTAAACCCAGGAACCGGTGCGGAAAAGTAAAGATTTGTAATCAGCGGGAGACGGCGATGCGGGCGGCGGAGCGGAACACGTCGAGCAGCATCCTGCGGGTCAGCTTCCCGGTATTGGTGTTCTGCAAAGAAGGATGGTAGGCGCAGAGCAAGGTGACGCCGTGGGGAAGCCGGCAGCGGGCGCCGTGGGCGAAGCGATAACCGTTGCCGTGGGTGGAGATGCCGGCCCGGCGAAGCGCCGCGAGATAGCCGTCGAAGGCGATCTTGCCCAATACCACCACGACCTTCACCCGTTTGAGGCCGGCGAGCTCACGGTCGAGGAAGGGGGCGCAGTTGGCGAGTTCGCGGGGCGTCGGCTTGTTGGCGGGAGGCGCACAGCGCCCGACCGAGGTGATGTAAAGGCCCTTCAACTCCAGGCCGTCGTCCTTGTGAGTGGCGGTGGGTTGAGAGGCGAAGCCGGCATCGTGCAGGACGGCATAGAGAAAGTTGCCGGAGCCGTCGCCGGTGAAGGGGCGCCCGGTGCGGTTGGAGCCATGGGCGCCCGGGGCCAGACCGATGACCAGGACGCGGGCGTCGGGGTCGCCGAAGCCGGGCACCGGCTTGCCCCAGTACTCCCAGTCCTTGTAGGCGCGGCGCTTCCCGCGGGCGATCTTCTCGCAATGGGCGCGCAGGCGCGGGCAGAGCTGGCAGGAGACGATGTCGCGCTGCAGCTGGGTGAGCCAGGAGGGCATGGGCATCATTGTAATGGGCCCCGATTCCGCAAATGGGAGCGGATGTTCTTTGCTATGGTGGGCCAAAACTGCTAGTGTTATGCCGCCTTTGCGCTTCGATTCCAGACCTGCATAGACATGCGAGAAGCGATCTCGCCCTGCCTGACTCGTCGAAAAAGAACGCAATGCGAAAGCCACATTCGGAAGGGATCTCCCATGAAGAACATTTATGTGGGCAACCTCGACTACGGAGTCAACGAGGACCAGCTGCGGCAGGCGTTCGAGGCGTTCGGGCACGTTGACAAAGTGACCTTGATCCGCGACCGGGACACAGGCCAGCCCCGAGGCTTCGGCTTCGTGGAAATGACCAGCGATGCGGAGGCAGACAAGGCCATCCAGTCGCTGAACGGGACGCAGATGGGCTCGCGCGCCATCGCGGTGAATGAAGCGCGGCCGCGGGTAGAACGCGGCGGCGGGGGCGGGGGCCGGGGCGGCTTCCGGGGCGGGCGCGGACGGTACTAGAAGCTGGTAGTCGGTAGCTGGTAGCTAGTAGCTAGGAAAAAGGGCTTGGTGTGTGCCAAGTCCTTTGGCATTTTCGGCGCGCTCCAGGACGATGATGGCGGCCCACTGACCCTTCCTTTGCTGTTGCCACACGATGCGCCCGCGGAATGTCCGGGCGACGACCTCCGGCGGCAGATCGCGGTGATAATCGAAAACCGGCTCCTGCAGGCGCTCCCACCAGCGCAGAATCGCGCCCTGGGCGGGGGCCTCGTACTTGGTGGAGAAGACGTAGGCGACATCGAAGGTCGAGGTGTCGCGGGCGGCGGCGAAGATCTGCGGAGCGGAGAAGTTCTCCAAGGGCAGGACGGGAAGCGAGGCCTTCACGTATCCCAGGTAGGGCCTAGTCAACTCGTCGGTGGCAGGCCAGGCGGTGAGCACGCGGGAGGTGGAGTAGTGCGAGCTCAGGACGTCGGCGGCCGAGCGGTGCAGCAGGACATAGTCGCGGTAGGCGAGGTTGTCCTCCAGGGCAAAGCGGTGGGGCGGGTTCACGAACAGGCCGAAGACGAAGGCGGCGCAGGCGGCCGCGATCACCAGCGGCCATCCGCGGACCCGGCGGCGCAGGGTGGAGACACAGAGGATTACGAGCAACGGGACCGCGGTGAGCATGTAGCGGGCCAGCACCGCGCCTCCGATGAATGACAAGAAGACGACGTGGGCGAGCACGACGACGAGCATGGCCGCCTGGATGTGGGGCGCGATCCTGGGGCGGGTTCCCGCTGCCGCGTTACGCTCCGGCCGCGGCGGGAACATCATGGCCAGGGCGGCGGCGATGGTCAGCACGAACAGGTTCATGTAGCCGGTGACCTGCCAGAGGCGGCGCAGGCAGGCGAGCAGGATGCGCAGCGGATGGGCGGCCTGGGTGACGTTGTAGCGGAAGAATTCCGGGTTGCCGAAGACGTATCCGGTGCGGTGGTAGTGATAGGCGAACCAGGCAGCGAGTACGGCGGCGGGGACCAGCAGCAACAGGATCCTGCCTAGTGATTGTGGCGGAGGCGCGATCGACGTTTCCCGTTTCACGTTTCGCGTTTCGCGCGAAGACGAGTGGTCGAGCAGCCACCAGCTCAATTCCCAAGCCGCGAGGGCCAGCGGGACAATGACCGCCGTCTCCTTGGCGAGCACGGCGAGGGAGAAGGCGCCGATGCCGAGCGGGCGGCGGTCCTCCAGGAAGAAAGCCAGTCCCCAGAGACCAAGGGCGGCAGCGGCCACATCCACGTGGGCCATCGAACTCTGGGCGAACCACACCGGGTATAGCGCGGTGCACAGGGTGGTTGCGAGCGCGACCTGAGTGTTCATCGCCTGGCGGGCGATGCGGAAGACGGCGGCGAGGCCCAGGGCGGCGACCAGCAACATGGCTGTCCGAGTGACCGCGGGAGTGAAGCCGGAGAGCTTCCACCAGAGGGCCAGCCAGGCCATAACCAGCGGCGGATGGGCGTTGCTGGGGATGGTCTGGGGGATGAGGCTGCCGGTCTGCAGAAGGTCGTGGGCGGCGGGAATGTAGTAGCCGGCTTCGTCCCAGTAATAGGGAAGGCGGAGGAGAGGGGCGTGGGCCAGGAAGATGGTGGAGAAGATGAGGGCGAAGAGGAAAACGTGGTGATGGGGGCGCGAGCGCAAGAAGGTTTCTAGTTTCTCGTTTCTAGTTTCTAGCTTATGCACATCCCTCAGAGGCTAAAGCCGCAATCCTTCTTGCAGTTCTGTCTGTAGAGATCCTTCGTCGCTTCGCTCCTCAGGATATCGGCTGCCGGCTGCCGCTCGCCAGGGCTCGCTCACGCCGGCAAAACGCCTCTAGTTCACCACGCCGGTCTGGGCCAGGCGGGGGTCGAGCTTGATCTCGCCGAAGGTCTTCTCGTAATTGACGACGTTCTGCTGCAGGATGGTGAGCAGGGCCTTGGCCTGCTGCGGGCTGAGATAGATGCCCTGGAAATTGGTGATCTCGACGGCCGAGGGCGACTGCTGCTGCAAGGTGCCGAAGACGAGGAAGAAATCCCAGACGCTGACCCGGATCTGGACGCTGTTGGCGTAGCTCTCGCGGTAGTCGGCGGTGTTCTTGAGGGTGATGCTGGGCTGCGGGGGCATGCTCATGATGGCTTTACCTTCGGAGAAGAGTGTAACCGATGGAAAGGGTAAGAAAAACCTCACCACAGAGGACACAGCGATAACACGAAGGACACAGGAGAGACGGCGAAGACAGATGTCCGATTGAAGATTTCAGATTGCGGATTTCGGATTCTTGAGTTGGTGCGAAAGGGGGGACTCGAACCCCCATGGGTTTCCCCGCCAGATCCTAAGTCTGGTGCGTCTGCCAATTCCGCCACTTTCGCACGGGCAGCGGATTCTATTATTGCACGGCCACCTGGCCCCGGGTCGCGATTGCGACCCAAGGACCTTCAAGAGTCCCGGTAACAATCCTGGTGCCATTAGGCTTCGCCGCCGGCAGTTGAATCAGAGCATGCTGGTAACGGCAAAGCCGCCCCGCGGGGCGGCCTTGCCTGGGAGCGGGAATCTCCCGAACTCCACTAATTCAGCCCTGCTTGGGTCAGCTTCACGCTGCAGCCCACGCCGCCGACCGTATTGCACGAGGTGGCGCCCACGGAGTTTGCGATGTTGGTGAAATAGATGCTGGATGCCTGGCTGGAGCCGCTCACGTTATCCACGACGAAGCCGCTGGTGGCCCCGCTGTTCTGCCCTGGCGGGGGAGGTACGACGAAGGCGGCCGCGGCGTTGGCGGGAAAGGCGCTGGTGATATCGAAGGAGTAGACACAGGCAGTCGCGCAACCGGTCCGCGCGCCGCTGCCACCGATACTGAGGAAGATGCGGTCGGTGGCTCCGTTCTTGATCTCGGTGATGGGGGAGCACGCGCCCCCGGCGGAGGTGCTGGTGATGAGCTCGAGTGGGCCGGCATTGGTGGTGCTGTTCATCACTCCGGTGCTGTTGAAGCCTACCCGGAACAAGGCCTGATGATCGACGTGGCCGGGCTCGCGGGCGCACAGGTAGAAAAAGCCGGCGATGGAGCCCGGCGCACTGCTCAGATAGGTGTTGTCGAAGGCCCCGCTGTGCATGTCGTAGACGATGGGGCCGTTGCCGGTGAAGGAGATGGCCACCGTGCCGCCCAAGGCCGTGTTGGTCTGGAGCAGCTGTCCGGTGGTCGTGCTGGTGGCGGTGCCATCGCTGAAACCGTTGAACCAGAGCACCCTTCCGGTGGAGCCATCGACCACGGGCGGGTCCACCATCCTTCCGCCGCGGGCCAGATTGGTCCCACCCAGACAGGGGGGACTGCCGGCGGCGCAGGTGCCGACGCTGCTGCCGACCTCGCGGACGTAGCTGGCCCGGCCGGTGCTGTCGCCGATGAAAATGTTCCCCGAAACCTGGTCGAAAACCGGCCCGGTGAGGATGGCGCCGGCGTTGACCGTGATCGGCCACCCGGTGGTCACCTCGGCCGGGGTGCCGCCGAAGACCTGGGTGAACTTGTGCAGCCGGCCATTGTTGTCGCCGACGTACAGCACGTCGTGGCTGTAATCGTAGAAGGGGGAGGAGATCGTATCCGGCTGGGCGCCGTTGAAGGTGAGATTGACGATGCAGGAGTTGCCCGCGGTGCAGGAGCTCCAGGAACCGACGATCTGGTCGGGGGCGACCGCGGTGGCGGCGCTGCCCTGGCCGGCCTTCCACTTCAGGATGTGCAGGATGGAGCCGCCATTGGCGTTGGTGCGCGATTCCACGTACGCCACCATGCTGCCGTCCAGGGAAAGCACGGGCGAGGTCAGGGTGGTGCCGGTGTTGTCGCCGGCGGGATTGGTATTGTAGAAGAAGAGGATCGAAGGGCCATTCTGGTTGCACAGGCCCCCCACGCTGCCCTGGGTGGAGTAGAGCTGGTTGAAGGCGATGATGCTTCCGGTCGCGTCCAAGCCGCCGGCCAGGGAACTGCCGAAGGCGCCGCCCGCCCAGGTGAAATTGCTCAGGCTCTCGCTCAGGGTGATGTTGTTGCCCTTGGCCCCCGCCGTGATGGCGGTGACGGTGACGACATTGGTGGACGAGCTCCCCGTGACGCCCACCCCGGCACCGTTGCGGACAATGGCGGCTGCCAGGTTCGCGGCCGTGGCGGTGGTGTTGGCCCCGATCAGGAAGTTCGTTCCAGTGTTCAGCGAATTACTCGCCGTCAGGATCAACGTACCGGCGATGGTGACCGTTTGGTTGTTGATGGGCTGGCCGGTAAAGGTCCCGGTGCGGGACGCTTGTGTTGCCGCCTGGCCCCCGGTCAGGCTGGAGGTGTAGACCACGTAGTCGTTCGCGCAACTGGGAGCGGCATTGATGTCAAAGCTGAACTTGGCGGGAAACATGCCTACGCCGCTGGTGCCGCTCGCGCCCATCGACATCGCCCAGTCGCGTCGCAACGAGGGCAGGCGCCGCGGGTTGCGGCTGGGACCCGGCAGCATGGCAAAGTGTTGAGGCGTGTCGGCCGCCGGTCGCAGGGCCGCGGCCCGGCGCAGTAAGGCCTGCTGCCGGTAGCGCGGCAGCTGCAACAGCTGCAAGGCCTGGAAATCGCCGGCCGGCGCGGAATAGACCATGTGCCGGTGGCTCCAATCGGTGCTCCCATGCAGGGGCACATGACTCATGGTTGCGCCGCCGACTCCGCCCAGGGGCAGAAGAGTAAGAAAGATGGCTGCGGCTACGGCCACTCCCGCCGAGCGCGCGCGCCGGTTGCGCTGACTGGTGGCCCCGGTCGCGTTCCCGGCCGGCCTGTCGAGCCGACTATTTCGCAGATTCCAAGGTTTCAATTGCGCCCCCCAAGTCTCCGCCACCCTACGACCTGTTTCGGCAGGGAGAGACGAGCCCGCCTTTCCGATCCGTTCGTTCACTTAGATGCTCCATTATTATGGGGAGGACAGGGATTGTTCAAGAGTGAATCGCGTGCGGCTATTACTTAAGTCTGGCGCTCGCGTGCTGCGAGTCATTTGAGCCACTCGGCGCCGAGGACGGCGCCTAAGGGTTACCCAGCCAGACCAGCCGGCCTCCCGCACCTACCGGGTGCTTCAAATCGTCGCGCCACCGGATGTGGGGTGGCCAGCCACTTGATCCGCGTCGAGCCGCGATTGTGGCCGTTTCCGCGTCACTGCAGAGCCTGCATCGGTGCTCTTACTTATTTGCGGCGTGGGCTCTTCTTTCGCCTCTGGGAGCGCTTGGGTCCGCCGCTGCGTGATGCTTCCTGGACCGTGACAGCCGAGCAGGCAGGCGGCGCTCAGCGCTTCTTGGCGGGGACGTTCTGCCAGACGTCCTTGAAGTCGAAGAGGCCTTCCTTGCCCTTAAGCCACTCGGCGCCGAGGACGGCGCCCTCGGCGAAGCCGCGGCGGTCCTTGGCGTCGTGGATGAGCATCATGGTGTCGGAGAGGCCGTCGAGCAGGATGACGTGGGTCCCGACCACGTCGCCTTCGCGCAGGGAGGTGATCTCGACCTCGTCGCCACCGACCGCCTGGAGGATCTTCTTGATCTTGATGGCGGTGCCGGAGGGGGCGTCTTTTTTCTGGGCGTGATGGCGCTCGACGATGCGGGCGGAGTAGCCGTGCTGGAGGCCGGCGGCGGCGGCGCGGGCGACGTCGTAGAAGACATTCACGCCCACCGAGAAGTTGGAAGCGAAGAGAAACGCGGTGTAGCTTTGCTCGACCAGCTGGCGGACGCGCGGCATCTCGGCGTGCCAGCCGGTGGTGCCGACCACCATGTCGGCGCCGGCGCGGCAGCAGGCCTCGATGTTGGCCAGCACCGCGTCGGGGTTGGTAAAGTCGATGACCATGTCCACGCCCTTGAGGGCGTCCTTGGTGAGGGCGGAGGCGCGGGGGTTGTCTTTGGAGTCGAGGACGCGGACATCGTGGCCGCGCTCGCGCGCGATGGCGGCGACCATGCCGCCGGTCTTGCCCTTGCCCAGGACCCAGATCTTCACTCGAACACCTCCGGGTCGAGATCCGAGAAGAACATCTCGTGGAGGCGGCGGACGGCGTCGGGGACGTCGTCCTCTTCGATCACAAAGGTGATGTTGATCTCCGATGCGCCCTGGGAAATCATACGCACGTTGATATCGGAAATCGCGGAGAAAACTTTGGCGGCGATGCCGGAGGTACCGCGGATGTTCTCCCCCACCAGGCAGACGATGGCCTTGCGCCCCTCGTACTTGACGTAGGCCAGCTGGTCGAGGTCGGCGGCAATGGCGGGGATGGCCTCGTTGGAATCCACGGTCAACGAGACGCTGACCTCGGAGGTGGAGACCACGTCCACGGCGCAGCGGTGCTTGTCGAAGACGTCGAAGATGGCTTTCAGGAAGCCGTGGGCGCCGAGCATGCGGGTAGCGACCACGTCCACGATGGTGATGCGCTTCTTGGCGGCGATGGCCTTGAAGATGTTGCGGCAGTGGTGCGCCCGGGCGGTGATGCGCGTTCCTTCATTAGCGGGATTGCGTGAGTTCAACACCTGCACCGGGATGTCCTTCTGCATCGCAGGGAGCAGCGTGGCCGGGTGCAGGACCTTGGCGCCGAAGTAGGCGAGCTCGGCGGCTTCGTCGAAACTGATGACCTTGATGCGGCGCGCCCCGGGGCAGAGGTTGGGGTCGGTGGTCATCATGCCGTCCACGTCGGTCCAGATCTCGATGAGGCTGGAGCCAAGGCCGGCGCCGACGATGGCGGCGGAGAAATCGGAGCCGCCGCGGCCGATGGTGGTGATGATGCCTTGCGGAGTGGCGCCGATGAATCCGCCCATCACCGGGATCTTCTTCTTCTCGATCAGCGGCTTGACCTGGCGGGCGAGGCGGTCGTTGGTCTCCTCGAAATCGGGGACGGCGCGGCCAAAGCGGTTGTCGGTGACGATGACCCTGGTGGCGTCCACGTGGACGGCATCGATCCCGCGCAGCGAGAAGGCGGCGGCAACGATCTGGCTGGAGATGCGCTCGCCGAAGGAGGCGATGTTGTCGGCGGTGCGGTCAGTGAGCTCGCCGACGGCGGCGATGCCGCGCAGCAGCTCGTCGAGCGCATCGAAGTGGGCCTCGAGCTCGGAGTGGAACTGGGTGAAGACGCCGGTGCCGAGGACCTCGCCGGCGACGGTGTAATGGCGCTCGCGCAGCTCGCGGGAGAGACTGAGGGCGTGGTCGCGGTCGCCGGCGCCGGCGGCGCGGCCCATGGCGAGCAGCGCGTCCGTCACCCTGGCCAGGGCGCTGACCACCACCGCGGGGCGCCGGTCGAGGCGCGAGCGCACGATGTCGGCAGCGCGGGCGATGGCGGCAGCGTCCTGCACCGACGTGCCGCCGAATTTCATCACGATCATTCGAAGTAGCCCTGAACCTTGAGGAGCTCCGCATTGAGCAGGGCCGCGCCGGCGGCGCCACGGATGGTGTTATGCGAGAGCACCGTGAATTTCCAGTCGAGAACCGGGCAGGGACGGAGGCGTCCGACACTGACGGCCATGCCGGCGCCGCGGTCGGCGTCGAGGCGGGGCTGGGGGCGGTCAGGGGCGTCGTCGTACACGATGGGCTGCTCGGGGGCGCTGGGCAGGCGCTTCTCCTGGGGCAGGCCGCGGAAGTCGCGCCAGGCGGCGATGAGCTGGCCGGCGGTGGCCGGTTTCCGGAGCTTCACCGAGACCGATTCGGTGTGGCCGTCCTCGACGGCGACGCGATTGCACTGCGCGCTCATCTTGAAGTCGGCGGGAACGGAGGCGGCGCCGTTGATGGAGCCCAGCATCTTGGGCGTCTCCTCCTCCATCTTCTCCTCTTCCTTGGCGATGAAGGGGATGACGTTGCCCAGGATGTCGAGCGAAGCGACGCCCGGGTAGCCCGCGCCGCTCACCGCCTGCATGGTCACGACGAACACCTGGTCGAGCCCGAAGCGCTTGTGGATGGGGGCCAGCGCCAACGCCAATCCCATGGCCGAGCAGTTGGAGTTAGTGACGGCGAAGCCGCGTGAAGCCCTGCGCCACGACTGGCATTCGATGAGGCGGAGGTGGTCGGGATTGATCTCGGGGATGATGAGGGGCACGTCGGGCTGCATGCGCAGGGCGCTGGAGTTGGAGATGACGGCGCAACCGGCCTGCGCGAAACGGGGCTCGAGCTCGCGGGCGATGGCGGCGTCGAGCGAGGCGAAGATGATGCGCGGGGCTCCCTCAGGCTCGGCGGGCGAAACCGTCAGGCGGGCGACGGGGTCGGGCATGGGCGTCTTGAGACGCCAGCGGGCGACCTGGCCGTACGTCCGGCCGGAGGAGCGCTCAGAGGCAGCCAGCCACGTCACCTCGAACCAGGGATGATGTTCGAGCAACTGGATGAGCCGCTGGCCGACAATGCCGGTCGCGCCCAGGATGCCGACTGCAAGTTTCTCGGACATGGGAATGAAAGATTGATTCTACAACGGGGAAGGAAGCGTCTCACGCCGGGCACCGGCGGGAGGGCGGTGTGGCCGGCGTCACAGGCGGGGGAGCGTGGAATCACACGCCGCCCGGGGGTGGATTTGGTATGCTGCGCCTTCTCCCACTCAAGCCAAAACCGGGCTTGGGTGGGGCACCCGCGACAAGCAGGGAGGAAGCCATGCCCGAGCTACGCCAGAACCGCTTCACCAAAGAATGGGTCATCATGGCCACGGAACGCGCGAAACGGCCGGAGGAATTGTGCGTCAAGCGCGACATCAAGCCGCTGCCGCACTATTCGGAGAAGTGCCCGTTCTGCCCGGGGAACGAGAAGCTGGCGCCGCCGGAGGTGATGCACGTGCCCGACGGCAATGGGTCGTGGCGATGCCGGGTGGTGCCGAACAAGTTCGCGGCACTGTCGCGGGAAGGGCAGCCTACGTTCAACGTGAATCGGTCGAAGCGGACGATGAATGGGGTCGGTATCCACGACGTGATCGTGGAGACCCCGGACCACGCGGCCACCACCGCGCTGCTGACCGACGAACAGGTTGCCGACATCATCCGCTGCTACAAGACGCGATTCGATGAATGCAGCGCGGACCCGCGAGTCGAGAACGTCACCATCTTCAAGAACCATGGCGCCGGCGCCGGTACCAGCCTGGAGCACCCGCACTCGCAGTTGATCGCCACCCCGGTGATCTCCTCGCAGGTGCGCTACCGGCTGTACGAGGCGTTGCGCCACTACGACGAGTTCGGGGAGTGCATGTTCTGCTCGTCCCTGGCGGAAGAACTCGCGGAGAAGACGCGCATCGTGATGGCGACCGATCACTTCGTGGTAGGGGAGCCGTTCGCGTCGGCGACGCCGTTCGCCACCTACATCTACCCGCGGCGGCACATGGCCAGCTTCGGGGCCATCGACCCCAGCGAGATCGAGGACCTGGCGCACGTGCTGCGCACCGTGCTGGCCAAGCTGTACGTCGGGCTGGAGAACCCGGACTTCAACTACACCATCCGCACCGCGCCGCACGAGAACTCGGGCGTGAAGTACTACCACTGGTACCTGAGCGTGATCCCGCGGCTGACGCGGGTGGCCGGATTCGAGTTGGGGTCGGGGATGTTCATCAACACGGTGCTGCCGGAGGCGGCGGCGGAGTTCTTGCGCAACGTGAAGACGGAACAGCTGGCGGCGGCGGGGAAGGGCTAGGACTCACGAGGACAAGGCATTTTGAACCGACAGCCTCTTTCATTTCGACAACTCCGTACAGTTTGGTTGGTCCACCTCGTAGCTGTGCCGTTCCTTATCTGGATTGCTGAATCTATTGGGAAGCCAGACCGTCACATTGGCCTGTGGCACTGGGTCATCGCAGGACTTGCAATTTGGGCCGGATATGGAGGTTACTCAGTTCGCCGCAGGATGATTGCGAATGTTGAGGCTACAAGCAACGGCGGGGATGAATCCAGCGCCGGCAGGAAATGGTCGGCGGCTCAGCTCGTTGGGTTTACGTGCGCCGAAGCTGTTGTCTTATATGGGGTGGTCGTCAGAGCGGTGTTGGGGTCTGCTCGTTGGTTCGCCGTTCTGTTCTACATAACGGGAATTCTGCTCCTGTTGCTGTGGCGTCCCGTCAAGCAACCAGTTTCCATCTCAAGCTGATCGTCTTCGCACCGCATCGTGCGTGTCAGACGAGGTCACCGGCGGTTGCTATACTGGCGCGGATGCTGCGGTCCCTGTTCAAGACGTCGCTGAATCGGCTGCGCGGCGAGAAGATCCTCGAGCAGGACGTCGAGCGGGCAGAGCAGCTCTTTCTCGCGCCTCCCTTCACATCGGAAGTGGCCGCCGCGGTACGACCTATCGCGACACACCTGCCGATCCGCGCCGACGAGCGTTCTCGTCAGCTCCTGCAGGTCACAGCCAACGCAATGTCAGAGCGCGAATATGCGGGCCTGGCGCCGCTCTTCAACGCCATGCCGAAGCCGCGGCGGGTGCTGGAGATCGGGCCGGGACTGGGGCGGTCGGTGGTGTATTTTCAGAAGAAGGGAATCTGGGACGAGCGCGCGGAAGTCCATCTGTACGACGGCAACGGCACCGAGACGAAGTACAAGCAGAAGCATTACGCGCGTCCGCCAAAATGGCCGGATGTATCGTCGTTCTGCGGCAGCCTGCCCATGCTGAAGCATTTCCTGGATTACAACCAGGTCACGAATCATCGGATCTTCGACGCCGCAGAATCGCCCCTGGACCGGCTGCCGGGGCCGTACGACCTGATCTACAGCTTTTTCAGCATCGGATTCCACTGGTCGGTGGAGTTCTATCTCGACGACCTAACGCCGCTGATGGGCAAGAGCGGCGTTTTGATCTGCACGCTGAACAAACACTTTCGTCCGTTCGCCCGGCTGCGGGAGTTCTCGGCGCGCGTCCTTTCCTGCCGCGACATCAAGAAGAGGGCGGCGCCGCTGCGGCTGCTGGCGATCAGCAGGAGCGAGCTGGCGGAGGTGGGGATGACGGTGGCGCAGGCGTTCCCGGACTGACAGCCGGAGATTCAGGTCTTCTGCGTGGCGAGGCGAAGCAAGCGGACGGCGGGGTAGAGCCAGCGAAGTCCACGCGGCAGGCGCAAGAAACTCCAATCGGCGATAGTCGGGGTGATGGCGTAGCGCGCGGCATAGGCCAGGCGATCGGCAGCGGAATCGAGGGTGGCGGCGACAAGCCGGTGCTCGGCGCGGTCTTCCAGGCCGGGTTGGTTCAACTGCGCGATGTAATCCTTCATGTGCCCGGCAACGGTCAAGGCCTGGGGATCGTGGGCGATCTCGTGGCGCATGGCGTCGGGCAGTGGCGCGCCCATCCATCCTGAGAGGACCAGAGCAACGCGCACCATGCGCATCATGCGCATGCGCCGGGCTTCGGAGCGGATGTAATCCCAGTCGAGCTGCGACCGGCGCAGGAGCGCGGCCAGGTCTGCCACCCAGGCAAGACGCGCCCAGGCATGCTTGGTGCCGTGGACGACCAGCATCAGGAAGTCGTCCTCCGGCGACAAGGCCGGCACATCGCGCTCGCTAATGCGGATGTTGCAGGAGCGGGCGAACAATTTGTCGATGTCGAAGAGCGCGCCGAACTGGCGTGGCGCGAATTGCCAATGAAGCTCCACGTGGACGCGGTCGTCCGACATCGGATATTCGCAGCCGTTCCGCAGGTGGGAGCGCAATTGCCATGGATCCAGCCCGAGCCCGCTGTAACCGATCCTGCGCAGCGCCAGGATGGCCGGCAGTACGTCGGCTGGACGGAATACGAGATCGAGATCGCAGTATTCGCGGCCGGCGAAGTCTCCGTAGAGGCGTTGGGCCAAGGCCGGACCTTTGAAAGCGAGCGCCGGCGGAAGCGCGTCAAGCAACCGGAGGAGCTCGGACGTCAGGACCAGCGAGCGTCTCAGGTTCTGCTGGAAACGCTCTTCCAAGGCAGGCCGAAGGCCGGGGGCATTGCGATAGAGCTGAGGGGCGAGCCCGTGCCGGACGGCGAAGGCGAGTTCCGCTGTGCTCAAGGGAACGGCCGGGCCGCGCGCGCATTCGGCGATGGCGTCGAGGCGGATGGGGTCGTCGATGGAAGTAGTGACGATGAAACATATTCTAATCGGTGTCGGGACTGCCGTCCCTCCGCGGGGCGGCGTTTGCAGTGCGAGCATCCGTAAGGTCCTTCGGTCATCCGTTGAAACGGACTCCCTCAGGATGACAAGTCATGGAATGAGATTCAGTCGGCGGTGGCGCTTGCGGTAGAGGGCGGCCCCGCCACGCGGGCCCTCAAAAGCGGCACGAGCCAGAGCAGCAGGCGCGAGAGCATCAGCATGGCGAAGATGGCGGCGTAGGTCTGGGGACGGATGGTGACCCGCTTGACCAGCCAGACGAAGTGGATGACGCCGGCGAGCGCGCTGAGGTAGATCAGGCGATGCAGGGCCTGCCAGCGCTTGCCGCCGAGGCGGGCGATCCAGCCGCGGGTCGAGGTGAGCGCCAGGGGCAGCATGAGCACGAACCCAGTGAAGCCGGCGGTGATGAAGGGGCGCTTGTAGACGTCGGGGACCATGCCGGCGAAGTTGAAGTTCTGGTCGAGCCAGACGTAGGTGGTCAGATGCAGGCAGCCGTAGAAGAAGGCGAACAGGCCGAGCATGCGGCGGAAGCGGACCAACTCGGAGACGCCGGTGAGCTTGCGCAGCGGGGTGATGGCGAGCGTCGCCATCAGGAAGACCAGGATCCACTCGCCGGTGGAGCGAGTGATGAACTCGATGGGATTGGCGCCCAGAGTGCCGTGTACGCCTCTCCAGAGCAAACGAACGAGCGGGCCCAGAGAGGCGAGAAAGAGCACGGTCTTCAGAATGGTGATGCGTCGCATGTTTATGAGAAGCAGGTCCCTCACCGCTGAAGCGGTTCGGGATGACACTCGCTAATAATACTTCCTCAGGTCCATGCCGCTGTACAGTCCGGCGACCTCGCTGTAGCCGTTGAACATCTGGGTATCACGCTTCTTGATAGAGGCGAAGAAGCCGCTGCCGTCGATGCGGCGCTCGGTCTTCTGGCTCCAGCGGGGATGGTCCACGTTGGGATTCACATTGGAATAGAAACCGTACTCGTGGGGCGCGGCCTTGTTCCAAGCGGTCCGGGGCTCGTAGTCCACGAAACGGATCTTGACGATGGACTTGCAGCTCTTGAAGCCGTACTTCCAGGGCAGCACGACGCGGATGGGGGCGCCGTTCTGGTTGGGCAGAGTCTCGCCGTAGAGGCCGAAGCAGAGCAGGGCGAGCGGGTGCATGGCCTCGTCCATGCGCAGGCCTTCGACGTACGGCCAGTCGAGCACCGCCGAGCGCACGCCCGGCATCTGGCCGGGATCGTTCAGGGTGACGAACTCGACGTACTTGGCCTTGGATGCCGGCTCCACCTGCTTGATGAACTCGGAGAGCGAGTAGCCGACCCAGGGGATCACCATGGACCAGCCCTCGACGCAACGGTGGCGGTAGATCCGCTCCTCGAGAGACGCCATCTTCATGATGTCCTCGACCGCGTACTTGCGCGGCTTCTTCACGTAGCCTTCGACGGAGACCGTCCACGGAGAGGGTTTCAGGCGCCAGGCTTCGCGCGCCGGGTCGTCCTTGTTGACGCCGTATTCGTAGAAATTGTTGTAGCTGGTGATGTCCTTGTAGGGGGTCTGCTTCTCGTCGGTGCGGATGGTGGTCTTGAGCCCCGGCAGCTTGGTAGCGGCGAGGACCGGCACGGGCTCCGCCAGCTCCAGCAGCCTGGGCCCGGCAAGCAGGGCGGCGCCCGCTACTCCCAGGCCGGTCATGAACCGGCGGCGGTCCAGATAAGTGCTCTTGGGCGTGATCTCAGACGAAGGTATATCGGAAGGCTTCTTGATCAGCATGGGCCCCCACCAGCTCCATCCATTGTCTATCAGGTCCACTCAATGAGATAGCCCAGAGGGGGAAAAGTTGCAGGCAAACAGGAAAGACGCCCTGAAGGCAGTCTCATTCATACCGCAAGGCCTCGATGGGGTCGAGAGTCGCCGCCTTGCGGGCGGGATAGAAACCGAAGAAGATGCCGACGGCCATGGAGAACACGACCGCGACCGCGATAGCGAACGGCGAGATCAGGACCGGCCAGCCGAAGACGCCGACGATGACCTCGATGGAGACGATGCCGATGACGATGCCGGCGCCGCCGCCGATCAGGCTGAGCATCACCGATTCCAGCAGGAACTGCTTCTGGACGTCGGCATCGGTGGCGCCGATGGCCATGCGGATGCCGATCTCGCGGGTGCGCTCGGTCACGGAGACGAGCATGATGTTCATGATGCCGATGCCGCCGACCAGCAGCGAGACACAGGCGATGGAGAACAGCAGCAGGGTCATGACGCGGTTCTGCTGATCGCGCAACTCGGCCAGGTCGGCGAGATTGCGGACGAAGAAGTCGTCGTCCTGGTCGGGCCGGATGCGGTGCCGGTCGCGCAACAGAGCGGTGATCTGCTGCTGGGCGGTGTAGCTGCCCTCCTTGGAGACCGCGGAAACCATGATGAAGCGCAGCCAGGTGTCGCCCGTCAGTTTCTTCTGGTGGGTGGTGTAGGGGATGACAACGACGTCGTCCTGGTCGTTGCCCATGGCGGCGGAGATGCCCTTGGGCTCGAGCGTGCCGACGACCTTGAACGGCATGTTCTTGATGCGGATGGTCTGGCCGACGGCGTTGGTGGCGCCGAACAGGTTCTTGCGCACCGTGTCCCCGATGACGGCGACGTTGGCGGCCATCTCGACATCTTCGTTGCTGAAAGGAGCACCCTGGGCGAAGGTCCAGTTGCGGATCTCGAAGAATTCCGGGGTGCTGCCGGAGATCTGGGTGCCCCAGTTGTCGTTGCCGAAGACCACTTGCGCGCCGGTGCCGACGCCGGGCGCCGCCAGCTTCACCGCCGGACATTCCTTCATGATGGCCGGTACGTCGGCGTAGACCAGGGTCTTGGTGTTGCCCATGCCCATGTGGATGCCGCCGCGGGTCACTGTCCCGCTGCCGACGAACAGGAGATTGGAACCCATGGCATTGAGCTGTTCCTGGGCTTTCTGCGCGCCACCCTGCCCGATGCCCACCACCGCGATCACGGCCGACACCCCGATGATGATGCCCAGCATGGTGAGGACGGAGCGCATCTTGTTGCGCGCCAGGGCGCGAAGCGCGATGCGCAATGTGGCGAGCAGATCCATCTCAGTCCTCGAGAGTGGGCATGGTCTTGAGCACGTCCGCCGCCCTGGGCCGCGTAACCACCGGTTCGTCCTTGCGGATCTTGCCGTCGCGGAAGATGAGCACGCGGCGGGCGAACTGGGAGATGTCGTGCTCGTGGGTGACCAGGATGATGGTGATGCCGCGCTCGTCGTTCAGCCGCTGAAAGATGTCCATGATCTCGACCGAGGTGCGGCTGTCGAGGTTGCCGGTGGGCTCGTCGGCCAGCACGATGGAAGGCCGGTTCACCAGGGCGCGGGCGATGGCGACGCGCTGTTGCTGTCCCCCGGACATCTGGGAAGGGAAGTGGGCGGTGCGGTCGCCGAGTCCGACCATCTCCAGGGCCTCCAGGGCGCGGCGCGCGCGCTCCGCTTTGTCGAGGCGGGCGTAGATGGTGGGTAGCTCCGTGTTCTCCAGCGCGGTGGTGCGGGCCAGGAGGTTGAATCCCTGGAAGACGAAGCCGATCTTCTGATTGCGGATGACAGCGAGTTCACGCTTGTCGAGGCCGGAGACGTCGGTTCCCTCGAGGAAGTAGCGGCCGCTGCTGGGCTTGTCAAGGCAACCCATCAGGTTCATGAAGGTGGACTTGCCGCTGCCGCTGGCGCCCATGACGGCCACGAACTCGCCACGGGCGATGGAGACGCTGACGCCGCGCAGGGCATGCACCCGGGTCTCGCCCAGTTCGTAGTACTTGTGCACATCTTCCACGCGGATGATGTCGCGGGCGGCCGCTGCGGGGGTTTCGGTCATCGGGAATGAATCAGTGATCGACACGTCTGCTCAATGGCTTACGCCGGTGCGCTAGCGGCGCTGCGGGCCTCCGATGGGGCTGCTGGTGGCACGCACGGTCTTGGTGCCGGTCACCAGCTCGTCGCCGTCCTTCAGCGCGTCGCCCTGCAGCACCTGCGTCAGCTCGGTGTAGGTGTGGTCGGTGATGCCAGTCTTCAGCTTCACCGGTTGCAGGCTGCCGTCAGGCAAGAGCTTCCAGACGATGTTGACGTCCTGCCTGGGCTCGCGGGTGGGGCGCTCGGCGGGGTTGCCGCTTTGTTGTCCCGGCGGGCGAGATGCACCGCCGCCAGCTCGCGCCTGCGGACCTCCGCCGCTCCGTGCCTGGTTGCCGCCGCCGGAGCCACCGGGAGCGTCGATCCCGTAGCGCTGATACAGGGCACGAACCTCTTCCGGTTTCAAGTCGGGCTTGTAGCGCAGTGCGCCGTTGGCCACCTTGAGCACGTTGGAGGCGGTGGCCACCGGAAGGGTCACGTAAGCGGTCATGCCGGGGAAGAGCTTCAGGTCGGGGTTATCGAAATCCACGACCGTGGTGTAAGTCACCACGTTCTGCACCGTGGTCGCGTTCAGGCGGATCTGGGAGACGTGCCCATGGAAGGTGTCGCGGGGGAAGGCGTCCACCTTGAAGGTGGCGTTCTGGCCGGCGCGGATGTTGCCGACATCGCTCTCGTCGGTGCTGACGTACACCTGCATCTTGGTGAGGTCCTGGGCGATGGTGAACAGGGTCGGCGCCTGGAGCGAAGCGGCGACGGTCTGTCCGACGTCCACGTTGCGGGCGACGACGGTGCCATCGATGGGCGAGTGGATGGTGGTGTAGTTGAGATTGGTCTGGGCGACATTGACGGCGGCAGACTTCTGCTGCACCTGGGCGGCGGCCTGGGTCACCTGGGCCGCGGAGGCCGAGACCTGGGCGTCGGCGCTGTCATAGGTCGCCTTGGCCAGATCGAGTTGCTGCTGGCTCATCACGCCTTCTTTCGCCAAGCCTGCAGTGCGCTCGTAGTCCGCCTTGGCCTGGACCGCTGTGGCCCGCGCTTTTTCCAGGTTCGCCTTGGCGGAGGCGAGGTTGGCGCGCGCGTTTTCCAGGTCGGCCTTGGCCTGGAGCAGCGCACCCTCGAAGAGCGAAGGGTCGATCCTGGCGATCACCTGGCCCTTCTTGACCCGGGAATTGAAGTCTGCGAACAGGGTCTGAATGGTGCCCGAGACCTGCGAGCCGACCTGGACGGTGATGACGGCGTTGATGGTGCCGGTCGCTTCCACCACGTCGCGGACGTCGCCGCGTTCCACCTTGGAGGTGAAGTATTGCGGTTTCTCTTTGCGGGAAAGGGCGAAGGCCGCGAACAGGCCCACGGCGACCACCAGGAGAGCGATGATGAACCACTTGTTTCTTAAGAGCTTCACTTTATGAGTCCGTTGTGTTCCGCACCTGCGCGGGAGGCCCGGGGGAAGCCTCCCAAGAAGATTAAACCCGCAAAGCGGCAAATGGACGGTCGTTTACGGAACTTTACATTTCAATTCTAGCAGCAGGTGCACCGGTTTTGCTGCGTCAGCCTGGCCATAAGTCAGAGGCGATCAGAACCCCAAGAACACCGGCTCGGGCTGAAGCTGGAGGCCAAAGGAATCGAAGACGCGCTGCTGGATCTCGTCTTTCAGCGCCAGGATGTCGGCGGCGGAGGCGCCGCCACGGTTGACGATGGCCAGCGCGTGCCGCCGCGAGATGCCGGCGGCGCCGCGGACGTATCCCTTGGTGAAGCCGGACTGCTCGACCAGCCAGGCGGCGGCCAACTTCACCCGTCCGTCGGGCGCCGGATAACTGGGCGGCTTGAGGCCGCGGGAGGCCACGATGCCGGCGATGCGCGCGTATTCGGTGGTGCTGATGATGGGGTTCTTGAAAAAAGAGCCGGCGCTGCGGCTGTCCTCGTCGCCGGGCACCAGGAGCATGGCCTTGGAGAGCCGTATCTGGCGGACCGCTTCCCGGGTCTCGGCCAAGGTCGGCTGCGGCTTTCCTTCGAAGTATTGCTTCAGGTCGGCATACTCGACCCTGGGTGGCGCGCCCGGAGCCAGCGCATAAGCGACCCGCAGGACGATGTAGCGGCCACGCTGCGCCGAGTTGAAGATGCTGGAACGGTAGGTGAAGCCGGCATCGGAGTTGGCAAGGTCCGTGATCTCGCCGCTGGTGGTGTCGAGCACACGGACGCTGGAGATGGTGTCGGCGACCTCCTGCCCGTAGGCGCCGACGTTCTGGACCGGCGTGCCGCCCACGGTGCCGGGGATGCCGCTCAGGCATTCGATGCCGGCGCAGCCACGGGAGACGGCGAGGGCGACGAAGGCGTCCCAGTCTTCGCCGGCCGCGGCCTCGGAGATGCGCTTACCGGCGGATTCGCGCTCCTCAATGCCGCGCAGCGCGATCCTCAGGACCAGCCCGGGGAAACCATCGTCGGAGACCAGCAGATTGCTGCCGCCACCCAGGACGAAGAGCGGCAGCTTGTGCTCCGCGGCGTGCTGGACGGCGGCGCGGACGTCGGCCTCCGTGGCCGCCTCCACGAACCAGCGCGCCGGTCCCCCGATCCGGAAGGTGGTCATCGGGGCCAGCGGCACATTCTCCCGGATATCCACGCGGCCAGCTTACTCCAGGAACGCGCGATTGTTGACGATGGTCGTGCTGCGACGCTCTGATATATTGATGCCCAATCCCTTCGAGGAGACGACGACCGGAATGTATCCAGAACTGATGGTGGTGCCCATGCGCGAAGAGCTGACCCGGCTGGGGATCCAGGAACTGCGGACGGCGGCAGAGGTGGATGCGGTCCTGGCCAGGCCGGTGGGCACGGTGCTGGTGGTGGTGAACTCCATCTGCGGCTGCGCCGCCGGGCGGATGCGGCCGGCCGTGCGCCTGGCGCTGGAGCATCCCATCCGGCCGGAGAAGATGGTCACCGTCTTCGCCGGACAGGACCGCGATGCGACCGAGCAGGCGCGCTCCTACTTCGCCGGCTATCAGCCCTCTTCCCCTTCCATCGCCCTGCTGCGCGACGGCAAGCTGGTGTTCATGCTGGAGCGGCACGACATCGAGCATCGCGAGGCCGAGGACATCGCCGGCGACCTGACCAGCGCCTTCGACAAGTACTGCGCCAACACTTCGCGGAATTGAGAACTACCCGCAACCCAGGCAGAGACGTAGGTAGCTACGTCTCTACTTTCGCCGGCTCGGCGGACCGGCTTTTTTCGACGACTCCTGGCCGGCTTCGAAGATCTCCCGCGCTTCTTTCATGTTCGGATTGAAGCGGAGCGCAGTCGCCGCTGCGGTCCGGGCCGCCGCGACCTTGCCCTCCAGGGCATACGCCAGGGCCAGATTCTCCCACGCGTCGGCATCCTTGGGATCGATCTGGATGGCGCGCAACAGTGGCGTCTCTGCCTCCTTGGGGCGACCTGATTTCACCAGCGCGTAGCCGAGATTGGTGAAGCCGCCGGCCAGGTTGGGAGCAAGTTCGGTCCCGGTTCTTAGCACCGGCACGGCCTCCGCATACTTCTCCTGCATCAGGTAGGCATAACCTAAGCCTAAGTAGGCATGGGCCTGCTTCGGATCGAAGCGGATGGCCGCCTCGAAAGACGCGGCGGCCTTGTCCCACTGCTTGGCTTCCAGGGCTTGCTCTCCGGCAGCCAGGGCCAGCGGCCCGGCGTTCGCCGAGCGCGCATAGGTGAAACTCCCGAATAACAGGACAGCGCACACCCCAAAGGCGAGCACCCGGCGGTTGTGGCCCTCCGCCGAGGCGGCGACAGGGAGCAGCGCGCCCAGCAATAATCCGGTGGCCAGCCCGCCCAGGTGCGCCGAGTTGTCGATGTGCGGATTGATGAACCCGAAGAACAGGTTGTAACCGATGAACGCGACGATGCTCTTGGAGTGCCGCCTCAGGTATTCCGCGGGCAAGGCGAGCTGTCCGGAGCGAAGCAGGGTGACCATGATCCCGGCGAGGCCGAAGATCGCGCCCGAAGCTCCCACGCCCACGACTAGCGGATGCCACCACAAGCTGGCGACCGCGCCCCCGATCCCCGCCAGCAGGTAGGCCAGGATGTAAGTCCCGCGTCCCAGATAGCGCTCCACGAACATGCCCAGCGACCACAGGCACCACATGTTGAACAGCAGGTGGAGGAAGCCGGCGTGGATGAAACAGGAGACCAGCAGGCGCCAGGGCTGACCGCTCAGGGTCACGGGCCCGGAGTCAGCGCCCCAGCGCAGGAGTTGAGCGGTGGTCGGCGTGGCGGGCGAAACACCGCGCGCCACCATCACGACGAACATCAGGAGGTTCAGTGCGATGAGGGCGGAGGTGGCGGGGAACAGCCCGATCAGTTGGGAGGTAGTAAGGCGTAGGGGTGCGGAGGGTGGTTCGGGCGCATCCGCCGGCATCTCGCGGCATTGCGGGCACAGGTCGCTGGCCGCGCCCACTATGGGGGGCGAGAATTCGGCGCCGCAGCGGCGGCAGGTCGCGATGTTGAAGTGGGTCATGGCGCGCTCGCGGGGGTCTGGCTGATGAAGGCTTTCACCGCGATCTGGTTGGGCTGCAGTCCGACCGGGATCAGCAGGAACATGACGTAGGGAGTGGTGTCCTTGCCGCGGGGTTTGCGCTTCTGGATGACGGCTACGTCGGCGCTCTGCGTGTCCACCACCAGGACGTAATTCTCGCGCGGCGAGAGCGCAATCGCGTCCGGCCGGTTGCCGACGGGGATCGCCATCAGCAGTTTGCTGTTGTCGATGGCGAACACCGAGACGGTGTCGGAGCCGAAGTTGCTGACGTAGAGCAGCGTGTTATCGGCGCTGACCGTCCCGCGCGCGGGGTTGCTGCCGATCAGGTAGGTGCCCCCGACCTCGTTGGCGCCGGTCTCGATGACCGACACCGAGTGGGCGTCGAAGTTGCTGACGAATATCTCGCCGCCATCAGGCTTGAGCGCCAGGTGGACCGGCGTCTTGCCCACGTCGAGCAGGGCCAGCAGCTTCTGCGAGCGCAGGTCCACGGCCGCCACCTGTCCGGAGCCGGTGCAGGCGACGAAGGCTTTCGAGGAGTCGGGCAGAATGGCCACATCTTCCGGCTGGCGACAGATGGGCACCGTCGCAAGAACTTTGTGCTGGTCAGCATCGAGCAGCGACACGGAATCACCGCCCCGGTTGGAGACCACCACCACCTTGCCGTCGGGCGAGATGCGCGCCACACCGGGCGCGGCGCCGACTCCCACCGTGGCCAGCACCCGCCGCTTCTCCAGGTCGAGGATGGAGACGTTCGCCGAGCCGGAATTGGCAACGTAACCCCGGCGGCCGTCCTGCGAAACATCGATGAAGTACGGCTTCCCGTGCACGCCGATGGTGGCGACCACCGCATTGCGCTCGGCGTCGATGATGCTCACGTTGTCCGAGCCGCTGTTCACCGCGTAAATCTCGTTCTTCTTGGGATTGGGGCTGATGCCGGTGGGCCCGCGGCCGACGGCAAGGGTCTTGATCACCTTGAGCGTGAGCAGGTCGATGACACTGACCGAATTGCTCTTGCCGTTGGTAACGTAGGCGTACTCGCGGTAGCCGGGCGGAATGGGCTGGCTGGAACAACCCAGGAGGCAGGCGGCAGAAAGCAGGAAGCAGGCGGCAGAAAGCAGGAGGCAAGCGGCAGCAGGCGCGAAGATTCTCTTCGAGAATCCTGCGTGCTCCCGTGTCTCCGTGGTGGATGTAGCTTTCACGCGCCGAGAGACACGTTAGCGGATAGCCCGACAGGGTGCAAATCAGCGAGTGGCGGCAGGTTGGGTAGCGGCCGGTGCGATCTCACGCTCCACAATGGGAGCGATCTGCCGGATCTTACGCATGAGATCGTCGAACTGGTCGGGATAGAGCGATTGCGGCCCGTCGGAGAGCGCCCGGTCGGGATCGCCGTGCACCTCGACGATCAGTCCGTCGCAACCGACCGCGACCGCGGCGCGCGAGAGCTGCTCCACTTTGTCGCGCTTGCCGGTGCCATGGCTCGGGTCCACCAGGATGGGCAGGTGACTGAGCCGCTGCACCGCGGGCACGATGCTCAGGTCAAGAGTGTTGCGGGTGTGGTCGGCGAAGGTGCGTACCCCGCGCTCGCACAGGATCACTTGGTAGTTGCCCTCGCTGAGGACGTACTCGGCCGCCATCAGCAGTTCTTCGAGGGTCGCCGACATGCCACGTTTGAGCAGCACCGGCTTGCGGGCGCGGCCAGCGCGCTTGAGCAGCGAGAAATTCTGCATGTTGCGGGCGCCGATCTGGATGACGTCGGCGTACTCCTCGACCAGGTCGAGCGTTTCATAGTCGATGGCCTCGGTCACGATCATCAGGTTGTACTGGCGGCGGACGTCGGCCAGGATGCGCAGGCCTTCTTCGCCCATTCCCTGGAAAGCGTAGGGCGAGGTGCGGGGCTTGTAGGCGCCGCCGCGGAAGAAGCGCGCCCCGGCTCGCGCGACGCGCTCGGCCACCGCGAAGGTCTGCTCGCGGCTTTCTACCGAGCAGGGGCCGGCGACGATCATCAGCTCCTTGCCTCCGACCGAGCCGCCGTTGGCGAACTGGATGACGGTGTTGTCCTCTTTGACGTCGCGGCTGACCAGCTTGTAGGGCTTGCTGACCCGGATGACTTCCTGGACACCGGGCATCTCCTCCAGCCCGATCTCGACCAGGCCCTGGTTGCCGGTGATGCCGATGGCGGTGCGCTGCGCCCCGGGGATGGGGTGCGGTTTCAGACCTGCGCGTTCGATCCGTTGGCAGACCGCACGCACCTGCTCCTCGGTGGCGTGCGCCTGCATGACGACCAACATGGCTGGAGGCTCCGGTTAACCCTCTAGTTTAGCCGAGATACGTGCCTCAGCCAATTTCCAGTCGCAAGTCGTGGGTCGCAAGTCGCAAGGCAGACCTGCTACGCTCGTCCGGTCGCGGGGTGAGCCTTGCTTGCGACCTGCGACTCGAGACTTGCGACCCCCATGCCCCGCTCCATGGCCCAAGAGCAGACGGACATCCTCAAACAGCCGCCGCCCAAACATCCGCCTAAGCTGACCTCACGGCGCATCGGCATTCACACCTCGACGGCGGGCGGGACGGCCACCGCCGCGGAGCGTGCCTA